>CAZDPZ010000012.1:0-21226 GCA_964507635.1 uncultured Clostridium sp. | reverse complement strand
TCGGACTCCCGACCCCCTGCTTGTAAGGCAGATGCTCTAACCAACTGAGCTAATCGCCCACTATTTGTCCTGTTGACGCTTATAAATATATCATTTATTGGTTTTTATGTCAAGTAAAATACCACTATTTTGTCAGGTTTTTTATTTATTTTTGCCATATATCTTTTTTATCATTTATCCATAGTGGGATTTTTTCTTCTAAAGAGCCAAAACCATTTTTACTTTCAATAATACACATTTTTCTCTTGTCTCCCAATGGAAGAAGTTTCTTTATCGATAACTTCACTTGCAATTTATCATAGTCAATATCCAACACTTTTACTTTTATTATATTACCAATCTTAAATAGTTCATTCAAATCGTTAATGTATTTGTTAGAAACCTCCGATATATGTATTAAGCCAGTATAATTGTCTTCTAAGCTTACAAATATTCCGTATTTTGTAATGCCAGTTATCTGCCCTTCAATTATATCACCTTTTTTTAAATTACTCATTTTCAATCACACAAATATTATACCAAGTTTTAACAACAAAATCCACGCTTTATTTAATATTAATGCAACTTTTTAAAAAACTATATAAGCCAATCTATATACAAGAATTTGTCAATATAATTATTTTCTTTATTAAAAATACATAATATTTTTTCATATTCTGCCCTCTGATCAATTATTCTTTCACATTCTACACTTTTTTGCTCCAATTCATTTAATATACTGTTATCCACTTCATCAAAAAAATAATTTGGAAACAATAAATTTGCAAAAAGTAATACATAATCGTCAACATTAAGAGTTTTCCTGGCTTTAATTAAATATTCATTTATATCTTCTTTGTCATAAAAGAATTTTTTTTTCAAATAATTTGACAAATCATTCATCTTATTGCCACAAATAAAATTCATAGGATTGCTAATGTTGAAATTTGTATATTTTTTGCATTCTAAGTTTCTCACCAAATATTTATCATCACAATTAACATGATTAAGTAATTGTATTGCATTTTCTGCTAATCCTATATAATAATTCATCACTTCTTGAATATATCCATATTCTTTGTTAAATTCCAACATCTTTTCCTCAATTTTATCAACTCGACTTTTCCAATTATCTTGTGTTTTTATTATATTTAATCTTTCAACTTCAGCATCTAATGATACATTTATATCTATTATATCTTCTATTACCCTTAAATCATTATCCGTGGAATTATCCAACAAAAGCACATATTTTTTATTATGATATGTAAAGTAATATTTGTTTTCCTTGTTCATAATTATGGTACTGATAGCCATACCACTATAAAAGAAAGAATTTGATAATTTGATAATTCTTTCTAAATTGACTTTTTCATCTTCTAATTCCGCAATAATAATCTTTTTCTCATTCAAAAAAAAGAAAAAATTGCATTGATTCGAGTATATTTTTAAAGGAAATAAATTATAATTGATTTGAATTTCTCTTTTCATAATATTCTCCTATATTTTACAAATATCTATCAATGTATAGATAGTATAATATATTCATTATAAAAAAAACTAGTCTTTAATTTTGACTAATTTTTATAATTCTGAATAATTGTGAGTTATCTTGACATTGTCATTGTAATTTGATCTTCTGGCATTTGAACTGTATTGTCATTATTGACTCTATTATTAATATAATCAATCCTATCAGGTGATGCTACGTTAGGAACACTTTCTGGTACAGGTATGCTTTTATTTAAATTGCTATTTAAAGAACCTACTTGATACATTTTTTTAAGTGCGTTTAATGACAAAGCTATTTTGCTTAAATAATCCTCTATTTTTAAAAGTTCCTGAAATACACCATTTTCTTCTTGCTTTAGCACATTTTGATATATATAATCATTATTATTTGGAATAGATTGTTTTACATCTTTTTCAATAATTGGTTCAACAATATTTATAGAATTTAAATCAATTTTCGCTCCAATATTGGGTTCAGATTCCTTCACTGTTCCATTTTCATCAATAAATTCAGGTGATATCTTTGGAATATCTCCCGAAATGTCAGGCTGAGAAATTGTGGAAATTACATCATTATTAGTTGTTTCACTATTTGCCAAAATCCCAGCATTTTCGACCATCGGAATATCAAAATTTGTGTGTGCAACTGGAACTTCAACGATAGGTGTTGATGTTTGAGGTACAACTGGAACCTCAGTTGATGCAGATTCTAAACCTGCGTAATTACCATTTTCTGTCAATATTTCATTAGTAAGTCCTTCATTTGTAACAATAGTTTGAACGGGTTTAACATCAATACTTTGCCCTAAATATTCTTGTGCAACACTAGAAATTGACTGCTGTGATGCTAGAGTTTCTTCTGCTATTAGATTTTTTGAACTCGATAAAATATCTAAAGTTGCAGTGTTAACTCCAACTACTTTCCTATCAGAATCGTATTCAATTGATTTAACTACCTTGCCCATTTGAATCTTATCCATTTCATTGTATAATTTTTTATTTGTATCCATTATTTCCTCCATTAGCCTTCAACTATATTTTTCATTGCTTCTTTAACTTTTTGCCATACCACGTCATCTTTAATTCCAACAAGACTATAAACGCCTGGTTCAGATTCAGTAAATTCTGAAATATAAATTTTGCTCATTCCTTCTCCAGCTGATTCTCCCTTTGACAAAATTACAAAGTTTTTGTTTATTTCTCCAATTTTAAAAGCATTAACTAAATCTACTTCTTCCATTGTACCATCCATATTTTTAATTGATATTTTTTTCATATTATGCTCCCTCTTATTATATGCATAATTTTATCATAAAAATTAAACAATAGCAATAATTTAATTTTTTTAAGTTTATTTTATAATTTAATTCTCTATT
This sequence comes from uncultured Clostridium sp., assembly GCA_964507635.1. Taxonomy (GTDB): domain Bacteria; phylum Bacillota_I; class Bacilli_A; order RF39; family UBA660; genus CAG-1000. Next base: position 18,359 of record CAZDPZ010000012.1, on the reverse strand, counting down.
CTTTCCAAAACAAAGTATTTGCAATCATATGCACAATTTTCTTTAATGTACTTATCAAAATTATCATAATCATTTATGCTATTAATATTTTCGTTTTTTTTCTTATTAAAACCTTTTAATCTCAGCTTAGAGTATGCTATATCGCCAACTATATAGTCATAATTATCAAAATAAGAAGTATATTTTTCATTGAATTCTTTTTCATCAAAAGCAGCTCTATAGTCTTTAATTAATTTGTACTTTTTATTATCTATTTCTATTATCATTATTTCACCCACTTAATAATACCATTTTTAATTAAATTAGTAAATAAACTTATTGTGATGACTTTGATATTAATCCACCATAATATTGTGGTATTTTTCCCTGAATAATAGTTGAAGATATAATGATTTGTTTACTGACTATCTGTTTTTCAAATTTAAATGGAAGTATTATCTCACTTACTATATTGATGTTTAATAATATTTCTACTAATGAATTATTTATTCCATATTCTTTAATATTAATTGTAATATCATTGTCAGCAGACCCCAAATAATCAATTTTAAAAGGTATTTTTGGACCTATATTAATCAATAAAGGAATATCATAAATTACACCAAAAGGAACAAATATTACCGAATTGCTTCTTTCAGTTTTACCTTTTTCATACTTATCAATTATACTATTAAGATTTTCAGATATTTCATATAACAGCTGATTAGTTTTTTTATTATTAAAATTTACACTAATAATACTTTCATTATTATCTTTTTCAATGTCTATTAAATCGAGAAAATTATTTTTGCTTACTATATTATTAATTGCTTCATTAATAATATATGAAGAAGTTTTATAATTAATATTTTGAGCATAGTTTAGTAATATAGTTGTACTTAATCTATCCAGTTTTTGAATTAATACTATCGCAAAAAAAATTATTATAATAGAAAAAATTATAATTACATCAAAACATTTATTTTCTTTTTGTATTTTAATTTTAACCTTCGCATACTAAATTATATAAAAAAGGAAACAATAAATTACATTGTTTCACTTCAATTAGTAATGTTTACATTTATATTATTTTCAAATCTAAAGTGTAATTCAATATTATTAATATTGTACCTATAAGCAGTAAAATAATCAATACTATTGCTATTTTAGACATAACACTACCTTTTTTAACACTTTTTTCTAAATCTTCGAATCCTTCGAAATCACTTTTACTAAATGACATAGAATTAGTGTAAAATGATTTATCGATATTTGTATGTTCACTTTTCTCTTTAATTCCTGAATTTATATTATCTGAATTTTCTCTTTTAATAATTTGTTGAGAAGTTTTACTCTTCTCTTCTTCCATTACTATTTCTGAACTTTCAGGCTTATTAACATCTTTTTTTTCTTCTTGTTGCAAATCTAATTTTTCTTTTTCAAGTAAAAGCTCTTGAGTGTAATCGTTCAATGGTTGTTTTATTGAATCCAATTCTTGTGTAATATTTTCTAATTCTTCTTTTATTCTATCATTATTAATATCATCATCTATTGGAGCCATTACAACGGTATCTTCATTATTTCCAATTAAATCTTTAAATAGAGTATCTTTATCGTTTTCGTTATTAATTGTGATAGTCTTTTTGTCCTCTGATTCTTTTTTATGAGTTATCGTTTGTAGCAAATCGACAAGAGTTTTTTCTTCAGTATTTAATTCATCTGTTTTATTATCTTCATCTTGATCATTTTCAATAAGAGGAACTTTGATATTTTTAAGAATATCATACTCCGTATTGCTTATTTTACGATGCCTATCACTTTCATAGTCAGATTCTCTTTTATCCCTTGCTCTTTCAAGTACAACATTTATATCGTAATCTTTTTCTTCTTTTAAATCTTCATTTTTACTTTCATTCTCATCATTCAAAAGTTCTATTTTAGCACGTTTTTCATTTTCTCCTTCATTCTTCGCTATAATATATCTTTTAATCTTATCTAAATCTATGTTTTTTTGACCATCAGAAATAATACTAACATTGTTATTAGTTTTAATTCTGGTTAACTCACTCATATCTAAATTTGAATAGATATCAGAATTTTTTTTAGTTCTACTCATATTTAGCTCTGAAGGCTGATCATATTTTTCTACTCTTGAATACATATTCTATTCACCATTATTATAATATCATATTTACAAAAAAAATAAAACTTAAATAGTAGATTTTTTAATAATTATTTATTATAATTATAATGAGGAGATAAAAAAATTATGGAAAAATTAAAAGTTAATGATGAGATGTGCATAGGATGTGGACTATGTGTAAGTCAAAACGAAAAATATTTTGAATTTAATGATGAAGGATTAAGCAAGGTAAAAAAAGACATTGTAGAAGATGATGATAAAAAACAACTTCTAAATATTATCGAAAGTTGTCCGGCTGGAGCAATTATAATAGAGGAAGAAAAAGAAGATAATTAAACATACAAAAAACTAGTTTAGAACAGTAAATTTTAAACTAGTTTTGCTTTACAATATTATACAATTGTTTTACTTCTTTTACAGTTAATTTACGATATTCGCCTTTTTTCATTTCATCTAATGTTAAAAAACTAAACTGTATTCTTTTTAATTTGAGTACCTTGTGATTAAATAACTCAAAAATGTTTTTCACTTCGTGATTTCGCCCTTCTGTGATGGTTATTTCTATGTATGATTTATTATTTTTTTTATCAATTTTTTTGATTCTAACTTTAGCTTTTTTTGTTTTAATACCATCTATTATGACTCCACAATCAATTAATGACTTTTCTTTATTCGTTAAAATTCCATCAATTTTGGCATAATATGTCTTTTCTATATCTTTACTTGGATGCAATAATTTATTACATAACTCACCATCGTTAGTAAGCAATAGTACACCGCTTGTATCATAGTCTAATCTTCCTATAGGGAAAATACTACATTTTGTATCAATTAAATCAATAACTGTTTTTCTATTCTTTTCATCTTTTACTGAACATATAATTTTTTCAGGTTTATATAATAAATAATATTCCTTTTGCTCTGGATTAACAATAACATTATCCACTTTTACAATATCGCTTTCATTTACTTTAAAACCTAATACATTTATTACTTTATCATTGACTTTGACTCTATTATTTGTGATTAGTTCTTCACCTTTTCTTCGCGAAGAAACTCCACATAAACTTAAATATTTTTGTAAACGCATCATACTCTTCTCCCACTAAATTATACTTTATTTTTTCCAAAATAACAATATGTCCTTTATTGAACTTTTTCTCTTTTCATATTCTTTAATATATATGTTTTCTTTATGGATTAATTTCCCATTTATAAAGATATTCACATAACCACCTATTCCATTAATTTCTCTAGTGAAAAGTTCTATTTTTATTTCTAACAATTTTTTTTCATTGTCATTTAACAACATGTTAAAATTGTGCTTTATGTAATAATAGTTTTTGCTTATATCATTAGTTTTAAATGAAAAGGTATATTTATTTAATATTTGATATTTTTCATAGGCATTAAAATATTTTTCATATAATTTTTTATGCAAATTAAATTTGTCTTCTTCATTTATTGAAACAATTATTAAATTTTCACCATTTTTACTCGCAAACGATACGAATACTGGTCCACTTTTTTTTGTATATCCTATTTTTCCACTCTTAGCATATTTATAATTTATTAACAATTCATTTTTATTATACCAAGTTGTATTATCATAATTGTACTTTGAAGCACTCGATATTTTCATAAATTGTGGATTATTTATTGCATATTTCATTAATAGTGCCATATCATAGGCTGTGGAATAATTTTTTGTACTATCATTTAACCCATGTGGATTTTCAAACGTTGTATTATACATTTTTAATTTGTATGCTTTCATGTTCATGTTCTCAATAAAATCATTATACGGCATCACGTTATTTGATATTATCATCGCAGCATCATTTCCGCTTCTCAAAATCAATCCATAAAGTAAATCTTGAAGTGACATGGTTTGTCCATCTTTTGCATATATCATAGAACCATATACTTCTTTAATTTCATTTCCAACAACATATTTGTCGTTAAGACTAGCGTTTTCTAGTGCAATAATTGAGGTCATTATTTTTGTTGTAGAAGCTATAAGCATTATTTTATCCTTATTTTCTTCGTATAAAACTCTACCTGAATCAGCATCCATTACAACTATGGATGCATTAATCTTTATGCAAACAAAAAGCAATACAATAATTATTTTTTTCATATGAATCATATTAATTATATGAAATAATAATTACATTATTGCTATTTATTGTACACTATAATTATAAAGTCCGTTTAATTTTTCTAAAGTTATTAAATCTGGATTTTGCAAAACCCATTCTTTATTTTGCTTGGTTAAATAAAAATCTAATTCATAATCTATGGTGTCTGATGCTTTATTCATATTATTTAGTTTATAAGTAGTATATTTTTCATCATCATATGCACTATTAGTATAGAATTCTTCAATATTGGTATTAAGATATGTTTGGGAATCTTGAATTGATTTGTATAAATCATATACTGTAACTTTTACTTTAACCGTAGCATTATCTCCGTCAATTGCTTCATCTTTTATCTCATATTTCATATCTTTGTACTGTCTTGTTAATACTTCTTTATAAATTGCTTGATTTGATGAAGATAAGTTTTCAGCTGCAGTAGATGTTTCAATGTCTTGTGTAACAGAATCACTTAAAGAATTAAACTGATTTAAATATGCTTCTACTTTTCCAGATGGAGTATTTGATAAACTACAGGCAGATAAAAATAATAAACTTAAGATTATTCCAATTTTTTTCATATGGCCTCCTGATATTATTATTTACTAATTATCTTATTTTATACACTCTATTAAATCTGTTAATTTGTTAGTTCCTTCTATCGGATTTTTCTCTATATATTTTACTATTTCATCATATTTATTATTAGATTTCCTATTATTATAAAATATGTAATAAAAATAATTAATACATTCTATATTATTTTTCATAGATTTTACATAATCTAAAAGTTCGACAAGATTATTATTTTCTTCTCTTGTTAATGAATTAAAATCTATTTTTTCATTTTTATTAATTGTTTTATAATTTGTTTTCAAACATTTAATATTGCATGTACTATATAATGCTTCTCTCTCATCTTCTAAAGTTAGTTTACTATAATGAGTAATTTTGCCATCAGTCCCAATTTTTACACATATACCATCAATATTATTACAAAATACACAAATATTTAGGTGACCTAAATCTTCTATAAATAATTCATTAAATACAATATTATTATTCATAATTAAATTATACATTTTGTCATCTACTTTAAATAACTTTGCTTTAGTTATTAATTCGATATTATCAGTTTCGTTCCATTCATAAAAATTTAAAATCTTTTTTTGAAAATTAACTTCTATATCATAAATATAATTCATTATTTTTTCCTTTCTTTAATGAAAAACATATTAATAGTATACCTACAAATAGTATTAAACATTCTCCTCTAGTAAATACATATTGTAAATAATCGATAAATGAATAGCCCATTTGTAATAGATTTAAATATAACAAAAAAAATACCATTGAGATAGAACACATAAACATACCAATTAATAATGTAAACATTTTTCTAAACATAGTTAATTATATTTATTTTAAAAATAAAATATTATATAATATTAAAATGAGGTGGAAAAAATGGAAATATTAAAATACTTATTGTTAGGATTAATACAAGGATTAACTGAAACTATTCCGGTTTCGTCAAGTGGACATTTAATGATAGTTAAAAAAATAATTGAGCTTAATGTTGATTTTGATACTATTGCTATAATTACTAATTTTGGTTCATTAATTGCTATTATTATATTATTTTGGAAAGATATAACTAGACTAATAACTAATTTCTTTAAATATTTAGGTAGTAAAAAAGAAGAATATAAAGATGATTATAAGTATTGTTATATGATAGTATTAGGTTGTATACCTGCCGGATTAATGGGACTAGTTGTAAGCAAATTACATTTATTTGATAAGATAGAAAATAATATTAAAATAGTTGGTTTATCTTTAATAATTACTTCAATATTACTTTTCATAATTAGAAATTTTAAAGGTAAAAAAGGTGACAATGAAATAGGAGTTAAAGAAGCTTTAATGGTTGGCATATTTCAAATACTTGGGCTTTTTCCTGGAATTAGCAGAAGTGGATCAACAATAGTTGGAGGAATGAGTCAGGGACTAAAAAGAGATAGTGCATTTAAATATTCGTTTATGCTTTATATTCCTATGAGTGTTGCTGCAATGGCATTGGAATTAAAAGATATCGTAATTGATAGTAAATTACTTTTATATTACGGAAGTGCTATTATTATATCTGGAGTGGTAACATATTATATTACAAAATGGTTTAGAAATGTTGTTATAAAGGGAAAATTAATTTATTTCAGTATTTATTGTTTAATAGTAGGATTGCTTGTAATATTATTTTTATAAAAGAAAAAAAGTTTTTTAAACTTCTTTTTTTTGTCTTTATAAATTTTCTTCTTCATCGTTAAATTCAATTTCGTTATTATTAATTTTTACATTATTTATAGAATCAAATCTTTTTGTAATTTTTTCAGTCGTTTTATGAATGCTTTCAACGTCATTATTAACAGTTTGTATTGAACGAGATAATTTATCCCAACGTTCTTTATATCTTGAAAATTCTATTCCTAATTTATTTAATTCTTCATGAATAACAGAAGTATATTTATCTCTTTCTAATCCTAATAATACTGATTGTATTATAGTAAGTAAACTCATTAAAGTTGTAGGAGAAGCAAGCCAAACTTTTTTATTAGCAGCGTACTTTATTAATGAAGTATGATAAGCATTTATCTCTGCGAATATTGCTTCTGCTGGTAAAAACATAATTGCTTGATCTGAAGTTTCTCTATTTATTATATATTTATTAGCTATTGCATCAACATGTTTTTTAACATCTGATTCAAATGCCCTGCTTCTAATTTCTCTTTCTTGATCAGTTATTCCTCTCTCTACTAATTTTCTATAGTTTTCTAAAGGAAATTTTGAATCAATGCATATTGTTCCTAAAGGTTCTGGGCCAAATATAATAGCATCTACTATATAGGAATTTGAAAGTGTATATTGAGTTTTATAAATTCTATCATTCTTTTCTCCGAATATAGAAGATAGTATATGGTATAAGTTTATTTCTCCAAATATTCCTCTACTCTTTTTATCAGTTAGAATACTTTCTAATGATACTATTTCTGTACTAAGTCCATCTATTTTCTTTTGAGCTTCATCGATTTTAGCTAAACGCTCTAAAACATTAGAAAAAGTTTTGTTAGTTTTTTCAAAATTAACTTCAAGTCTTTCATTAACTTTATCATTGATCATATTTAATTTATGTTCAATTCTATCATTTAATGTATTAAAATCTTTATTTAAATCACTGGAAAAGCCCTGCTTAAAATCGCTAATTTCTTTTACAACATTAATTTCAGTTCTAGATAACTTTTCTTCAAGTTGCGAATTATTATTCTTTTTAAAAATAACTACAACCAACAAAATAATAACAACTACAAGTAAAATTATAATTACATATTCCATATCATCACCTGTAAATATTTTAACACATTTATTTTATTTTTAATACTTTATTTACTATTATTGATAATATATATGTACATACAAGGAGAATGCCAATTTTTATTAAAACTTCAGGATTATTTATGCTATCAATAAAAGATGTACCTATAAATCCCCAAAAATAAACTAAAGATATTTTACCAATGATTATGGCTAACAAATATTTTTTAAAATCCATTTTTACTAATCCAGCAGCAATATTAACCATAAATGCCGGAGTAAATGGAATTGCTATTAAAATAGTTAAATTAATAAATGATATATTTTTAAAAGTGTGTTTATATTTTTTTAATTTTTCTTTGTCTTCCGTAAGACGTTCAAATTTATTTCCAAACCCATATTTAAAAATCATGTAAGATATTATACAACCAAGTATAGTAAATATCCATGAGATTATGAATCCAATAACATTGCCCCATATAACAAAATTAATAGAAATAAAAACCATTAACGGAAGAATTGGTAATATGGATTCAATTAAAATAAGGCCACAACTTATTAATGACCCATATATTCCTGAAGATGAAACAAAATTAACTATTTGATTTAATATTTCTTCCATAATTACCACGCTATTTGATTATAATACAATTATTATTGTTTTTCTAGTAGTGTTACATTGTATCCTAAAGATTTTAAAATTAGTGTTGCTCTTTTACTTAATTTTCCACCATGACAATATATATAGTATTGTTCATTTTTATTTAAATATTCTCTATAATTATTTATAAATTGATCATATGGAATATTGTAACTTCCATCAATATGATATAACTCAAAAATATGTTTTGGACTTACATCTATTATCTTCATAACATTTACACCCAATATATTTTATAAAATAATTAATATTTGGTGATATTATTATTTTACAATAAAAAGATTGCCACTATAGATGATACTGACAATCTTCTTATATTCATTATAACTTACTACGATATCTATACATTATTTTTGTTTTAATCTTAATAGATTGATCCATTAATAAATCTGCATATGACTTTCCTAAAATTTTTTCGAGTTCTGATAATGAAACATAATCTTTTAATACACTAGATTCTGTGGACAAGTATTGGTATCTTGTTCTCTTCATAGTTCTTGTATTTACATTTGAAGGAATAGCATCGCTATTTGTTGCATTTTGCCATTTTGAATTGGTATCCGATTTGATTTGAGTATAATCCATTATATATTCATTTCCCGGACTGGTTGCACTATATCCACCAGACCAATATTCTTTCTCTGCAGAAGATCCATCAATCCATTTAAATGAATAAATTTTAGCACGATACATTGTTGTTTGTTTGCACGAAGATGAACTTATATTGTTTTGACATGATCCATCTTTAGCATCTGAAAAGGCAACATTACTATCATATTTTCCGTTAGTTACAACTCTATAAAAACCAGTAGCAGAAGACTTGGATGAAGATAATTTATTATATTCTTCCAATGTCATATAATCAGCTTTTGATTTATCTGTTGTAGTTGTTCCATTCTTTTTTAAATAAATTACTTCTGATTTTTTTAATGATTTACATGTTTTGTCGACCCTTACAGTTCCACCATTTGCCTTACATTCTACACCATAATCATTTACCTCTTCTGAAACGGTAATAGCAGAACCCTCACCAGCATATTCTTTAAATGGATACTCATCATCACATGTAACATAAGTTGCTCCATAACCTTTATAGTTTTTATCAAATGTACAATACTCGTTTCTCAATATCGCTCCTGGAGAATATAATGCAGTTGAATCGCTTGCTATTCGAGGATATAAATAGTAACCGGAAGGACAAGAACTATGCAAATCTGAATCTAACCTTTTAAGGTATTTGAATCCTACTTTATTGGCATAATTATTGTACTTGATATTTCTAGTTAAATAATCACAAGAAGTAATTTTACCTGTGGAAAAATTTAATCTGATTGTTGAACTTAATCCTGAACCTTCACAACAAATTGCAGGACATGCACCAATATTTTTTACAGATTTAGCACATTTTGAATAATTGCAATCAATGCAAGAAGTAATCGTTTCTGATCCGCCTTTTGGAGTACAAACTATACTTGTAGGAAGACTATTACGTTCTCCACCTAAGCATTGTGCTGACCAAATTACACTTTTACCTTGACTATAAAGTTCATTAAATTCATTTAAATTAGTAGTACAACTAGTATCAGATGTTGGAATTTGAATAACCTGTGCATCATCTTTTGGTGCCGTTTCCCCACAAGTTACTTTACAGATATACTCATTTCCATTTAAATTATAGTTCATTTTAACTACATTATTATAAGCTGCAGCCTCTTTTGATTTTTCTTCATAATAATAATTCAAAAAAATCATTTTTTCACTTCCGCCCATATTCTCATAATCAGCACTAGCTTGAGTCATTGCGGAATAAACTGCTCCTGTATCAGATGGTGTTTTACTAGTAACACAAGGACATTTTAAGTTATCTCTTTTATAACACTTATACCTTGATGTTGATTTATAATCACAATAGTATGCATATTTTGCACAAGTATATGTCGTTTTATAAAATAGATATTGTGTTTCAACTTCCTTTTTTTGAGTTTTAGTTTCAAGATCATATGTGTATGAATTAGATAATACCGGCTTATTTTCACTCCATTCCGTATATCTTGAAAAAGTTTTAGAATTAGAATCTTTTAAATAATTTTCCCCAGGTGAAGTTTCTGATAAAGCTCCATTATTATAATAACTAGCAGAATTTGATAAAGTATACCACTTATATAAAGTATCATTTTCAGAGTATTGAAGTTGGTATTCAGATTCTTCATTAACAATTGTTGCATCTTTAGGTAAAATAGGTTTAATGGAAGAATTACTTTCTTCATACCATTGTGTCCAATCTGTATATTTCAATGTTGGATAAGCATAATTATATAGCGTTTTAGTTTCCACTATTACATCAAAATTTTTTTCTTCTGGCTTTTCTTCTTGCCATTCACTCCAATCACTATATCTATCATTAGTAACACAAGTACCGCAACTTAAATCATAAGAATATTGATAATCGTTTTCAGTCTTTGTAACAACAATTGTACCAGTACACTCATTATCAATTTTTTCTAAATCGCTTTGAGTTATTAATCCCATCTCTACCAATTGAGCAACTGTAACCGTATCAGAATCACCAACTACTTCTGGTAAACCAGAACTATTAAAATAAGTCTTCGCTTCCTTCTTAATTCTAATATCCAAAGAATCGCAAGTATTTTGAAAAGATAAATTACCATCTTTTCCTGCTGTTGCCACAATTAATACAAGAGTCACAGCCAAAGTTATTCCAGCATAGATATAGTATTCTTTTTTGTTATTTTTTAGTTTTTCGGCTTTATTCATTTTTTTCCTCACACTTATATTTTTCTTATAAATAGTATAACATGCATTACATTAAAAATAAAGAATATTTTTAAAAAGTAAGTTCAAAATTAATGAACTTACTTATATTTGTTTGTATATTACTCCCCTTCATTACCAAAAAAATCATCAAAGAAATCTTCTGATTTATTTGTTTGATTCTCAACAACACTATCAACATCAATATTTACTTTTGGCTTATCAACAATGTTATTATTTTTACTCATATCTGATTCTATATTTTTATTATTAGAATTTAAAATGTCCTCATCAACCCCAAAACTATCTGATAAAAATTTATTTTCATGATTTTGAAAATCACTTTCATGTTCACGTTGACTGTTTGACATTTTTTCTTCTGGTAAAGTATCTTTTTTAACTTCGCTTTCTTGTTTTACTTTAGCCTGTTCTTCAGCCTCTTCTTTTTCTAATTCTGCTATCTTTTCATCTAATTTTCTAACGTAATCATCTAAACTTGTTGAAGACATAGATGAAGAAGAGATTCCACCAATACCAGAAATAGTCGGTTCTAGATTTGAAGGCTGTTGTATAAAAGGATTATAAGAATTATCATTAGCAATTTGACTACTTTGATTTTCTTTTAATTTATTCACATAACCTTTTAAATCAAATACTTTAATATCATGTTTTGCTCTTTGTTGATATCCCATTATTGGATATTTCTTTCCCCAATCTATTTGCCAATTCGGAGATAATTTAGTTTTAAAGGGCATACTTCTAAATCTATTAAATATAACTTCGTTTTCTTTTAGTGCTTGTAAATCACTTACAGTAAACAGTGGTCTTATAGGAGGCGCTGGTTTATCTTTTTCAGTTTTTGGAGGCTTTTGATCTCCTAATAATTTACTGATTTCTTCCAATGCAGATAATTCAGTACTCATTATATATACAAAGTTTCCACAGTTTCCTTTTATTGTTTCTGCTACATCTTTTCCATAGACCTGATTTAATTGTGAAAAATTTTGAATTGCAAAACTAAACCTAATATTTCTTGAACGAGAAGCTGTAATCATGGTACCAATATCTTTAATAGCTGGCATATTAGCAAATTCGTCTAAAATGAAATTTGTTCTATATGGTAATTTAAGACCAGGAAAGGTTTGTGCCACAGCAATTAATGCCTCATATGCTTGCTTAACAAAAATAGTTGCAAGTGCATGATAAGTTGTTTTTTCATCGTGAACTTTTAAAAATACTGCTGTTTTTTCTTTACCTATATCTCGTATATCAAAATCACTATATGAAAGCATCTCACTTAATGATTCTTGACTTGAAAATATTCTTGTTTTTGTCCTAAAAGTAGACATTATGCCACCACGTGTTTCATTTGGAGCATTAATACATGACGCTGCAGCAATATATGCAGGTGAAAGTTCTCCTTTTGATTTAAAATATTCTTTAATATAAGTAGAGGCACCTATTCTGTCATCTCCTACTTCTGCCATCATATTTATACTGTTAATATTTACTTCATCCTCTGTAGCATCATCAAATAATCCTAATGAAAGTCCCGTAAAAAAGTTTGAAGCTGTTTGTTCCCAAAATGGTTCGGCTTTATTGCTAGGGTCTATTAATATATTACTTGCTAAATCTTGAAGTAACTCATTTGCTTTATCAATATTGCCCTCCTTATATATTCTGTAAGGATAAGAAAATGGATTCCATGCTGAACCTTCCTTTGGATCACGAAAGTTTATTAAAATTACTCTGTATCCTTTTTCCTTTAATAAATTACCACATTCTTCAAATAATTCACCTTTAGGGTCTGTTACTATTATACTTTCACCATGACCAGCTAAAATTTTTATTAATGGAAACATTAAACATTGAGTTTTTCCTGAACCAGAAGCTCCCATTATTAATGCATGTGGTTCTCCTTTATTATCTACCCAAGCATTTTTTCCATCATTTATAAACGGAATTCCACCACCTTCATAATTATCGTCTTTTAAATGAATTTTAACAATTCCACGATCCTTTTTCATTTCGTTTGGTGTTAATAGTTTACTATAACCATCATTCTTTGACTTTTTTTGCGTTGTTATTCCAAACCCATCTTCCATTTCGAAAAAGTATGATGAACATGAAACCATCAATGCAACTAAACAGAGAATAAAAAATAATAATGTTGCTAATATAAACTTGCCAGAAAAAGCTTCTATGGGATTTAATCCATAAAACTCTCCATATTCAGCTATACTATTGATATTAAGAACAGCTAGAGCTACTAAATATAATAGTGCTACACACCATATCAAAAAAATAACTATATCTTTGCTGTCAGCTCTAAATTTTAGTTTCATTTATATCACCTCATATAAGATTATTATACTATAATTTTCTTTAAAGTTCATTATTTTTATGTTATATTTTGATTAATACTATATTTTTTATATATTTTTAAAATAAAGATAGCTGCAACCATTAAAACAATTACTATTATTAAACTTATAATATTAAAACTATTTGATGAATCATTATTATTCTTTTTCACTATATTACTTTTATCATATTCAAGTTCTATATTCTTAGTATAATTGTCTTTATTTATTATCCATGTAAAAATATTATTTGATGATTTATCTGCATTAGTAGATGTAACTTTATATGGAATATCTATATTAACATTTATAACATAATTTGTTGCACCATCTCCATCTTCGCTAGGAACGTAAAAAATATAGTCAAGATATTCAATATTAGGTTCTATTTCTATTTTCCCATTACCGGAAGTAATATTATACGCATAATTTTTAAGAATATTAGAGTATTCTAAAGCCTTATATTTACTGAAATTAGTATAAACCTCAATATCCATGTTTGAATTATTCTTTTGATTAATAGTATATTTTTCTCCCAATTCGTTTTTTAATCTATTTACAAAATAACCGTAACTAATTCCTGATGCATTATTTGTATCAAAATTATTGATAATTAATTCTTCCTTACAAGAATTAGAAGTGTCAAAATAAAGGTTATAATTAATTGTACAACCACTTAATATACACACTAAACATATGATTATTAAAAACTGCTTAATTTTTATCATTAATTCACCTAACAAGATAAACTTGTTACTCTTAAAATAGTATAAGAGCCTCCTTGATGCATTATTTTATACTTAGTAGATGGATGACCACTTTTAGTCCTAAAAGTTAAAGGATGACCGCAAGTAGATCCACCTCCAGCGTTAGCATTATCAATAACTACTCCATTTCCAGCATATATTTGAATATGAGAACCACCATCGCCCACTGAAGCCAAAATATCACCAGGAGATGCAGCACTCAAAGCTTGATCAAGTGTTAAACCTGATTGAATAACTTTTACGCATCCGGAATATGGACCTCTTACGCTCCATGAATTTCCACTAGGACCAGCAACTGTAGTATTAGTAATCGTAGTTCCTTTTTCTGGACCTATACCTAAAGCATGATGAATTACGTATCCAACAAATGCATTACAATCCGCTTGTAAGTACCCGTTCGTTTTAATGTCATTATAGGTATTTATTCTGGCTTTGTCATTCGTTCCGGGACTTATATAGCAAAAGTCTTTATTATGATTATTCACTAAATCAGTAGCCATTTGTACTATTCTATTACCCCATTGTGCTTGAGATTCAGTTGGATCCGGAACATTTACATTAACATTTCCAGACCAATCCGTATTTCCATCAAGAATTGATGAAGGTAAATTGGTACAATCAGCAATAGTCGTATTAGGATATGTTTCCTTTAAAATATCTAAAAATGATTTGCCACTACTTGCTAAATCAGACCATTTAACTTGTGTTGTAGATGTATAATATGATCCACCTCTAATTTTATTTGTACTATTATCAACTATTAAATAACCAGCAGCTTGATTGTATAATGCTGAATATCTAGATAACTGAGAAGAACTTAACGGATCTTTATAATATTTTCCAGAACTACTTGCTCCTGGATAAGTAGACCCATATGTTTTTCCATTTGCATGTTTTGTATCTTTTCTATGACATCCTTGAGAAGTAGAACACCAGTTTTGATCACAAGATCCACTTTTCATTCTTATAGTATTTCCATTTTGATAATTATTATTTCTTGCTAAAGAAAAACTTATAGCAGCTACCATTTGAGTTAAAACATAATTATCATTAGATGGATAATCTATTTCTGCATATGTAACCCCCATAATATATTCAGCAAAACTAACAGTAGTAATATATTGTCCACTACAATCCGATAGTTCAACATTAATATTTGCTGTATTTTCTGATAGATATTCTTCGCAATATGCTCCAACAACACCACCATATCCATAACCAGAAGTACCTGATTGAGAAGTACCACTCACATCATCTAACAATACTTCATCATATTCATCTTTTCTAATCATAATTTCTTCAATAATTGTTTCGATTTTTTTAGGTGTTAATACTTCATCATAAATAAAACCATCTAATTTTTTATCTATAGCTTTTTTAAAACCAGGAAAATTTATATAAGAATAACCATGTATATAATCAAAATCAACATAGTATGTGGCTGGTGATATATTTTTAGTTGTATACTGTATTTCCCTACTTTCGAAAACATCTAAACTTGTAGAAAAGATATCTTCAACTTTTTGAAAATATATAGTTGTATCAACAACATCAGTAATATTTCTATCTTTATAAAATTTTGAAGATTCATCATATCCTCTAAGTTCATCAAGATCGTATGCAGCCATTAATTCCCCTGCACTATATGTACCATTACATTCTTCAGAAGTTGAAGTCCATGAATTATTCATATTATCATCATATACCCATCCACTTCCATACAAATTTAAAAAATTCCTATTATTTTTATCTATAACATTTCTAGTATATTGTTTTGCTTCTTCACTATCTCCAACAGATATTAATTCTCTGTCAAGTACTTTTTTTCCATTTAATCCCATATAACCTGGAACACTAAATTCAGTATTATCCATTCTTGCTTCAGGAGCATTTGCACTATCTTCTCCGTCTCTCTCATCGTTCCATCTCAAAAACATCTTATATTTATCCATGCTTGAAAAATAATTACTTTGATTTAATTGTGTACATATTCCAACCCTAATATTATTAGAATCTACTCCATCATCCTCTCCACCATTAGCTTCTTCTTCAACAATTGACCAAGTGAAATATGGATACACTTGCTCAAAAATTGTATTTTGTATCATCCTGTCGATGTCTTTTCTATGTATTAAATTGTTATCGATAATATCTTTTAAAACTTGATAATGTTCAGCAGCTGGAATAAATTCAGTTGAAGTATCACCATCTGAATAAGCACTATAAGGAGCTTGTTGATCATAACCATAGAATAAAGTCCCTATAATAGCACCTTCATCTATATTTAAATTGTATATACTATATTTTTGTTCATAATCTTCAATATTTCCTCTAATATATCTTAATAATTGACACACATCACTGAAACTACTATTTTCGCCTTTAAGAAAATTATCCCAAAAATATAGCCAATCACTACCAATTTTACATTTATCATCTTCTTGCAATATGGTAATTAAACCATCATGAACAACACCATTTTCGTCAGTATAATCTTTCCATCCTATGGCATTCCCATCTTTATCTTCCAAATACTTATCATTAGTGTATAAACCATCTTCTGCCCCTTCCTTACTGTCATCTTCACTAACACCATAATATGTTGATGTAGCTCCTGTAAAAGAACCAATCGTAAAAAATAAGAATGCTACAATGAAAATAACGCCAAAAATTGCTAGGATTCCTACAGCTATCCAAAAATAAATTTTAATTTTCAAAAGCATTGCTGATTTAGATTTACTGGCTTTTTCAACTGTTTCTTTAGCAGCTTTATCTTTTGCTTTATCTTTTGCCTGATCTTTAGCATTATCCTTCATAGCATCTTTATTTTTATCTTTATTTGCTAAATCATCTTTATTATCTTTTTTATTTTCTTTTTTTTCAGGTTCATCATCCTTTGAACCTTTTTCCTTTTTTCCATTAATATCTGTTCCATTTTTACCGCGATTATTAATTGAATCTATATCTTTTTGATCATGCTTATTTATTTTATCATCTTTAATTCCATTTAAGCCCTTTGGATCACCTTTTTCTTTTTTTCCATAAGTATCCCTATCAGCATTAAATCCTGACTTTGCTCCATTTGAAAACTGGTCTACTCCTTGAAGTATACCAGACTTATTACGTTCTTGATCATTTTGAATTGCTGTGTCATCATCCCAGTTTCCGTTCATATTACTCCTTTACGTCTAACTAACTATAGTCCTCCACCAGAACCAAATGATTCTAATTCTTGTTGTGTGGCAATAACATTTATACGCATTCTTCTACTACCACAAACAAACAAAGCTTGACCTTGATTATACCTTTTTATTGAATCTTTTTCTTGATCATTTAAATCTATTAATTTAGATAAATCATCTACAGCTTGCTTTCTTAAACCCATTATTAAATAGTAAGAAGCATTATCAAATATCGCTTTTCCATGAACTAAAATGTTAGGTGATGCAAAATCTGTTGGCTGTTGAGTAATAATAATTGTTCCAGTATTATATTTACGACTACGTCTTTGAATTCTTGCCAAGAATTCAGCACCAAGTGTATTTTGATCTGCTAATAACATATGTGCTTCATCTACCATTAATATTGTATTTATAGTCCTGTCTAAAGTAAGACCCCATGCATATTTTAAGATATTAAAGAATAAAGCATTTCTTATATTATTATCAGCGTTCATTATTTCACGTATATTAAATACGATAAAATCTGCATCAGTGTCTATTGATGTTTTCCCGGTGAAATAATACCTTAATTCTTTAGTAAGAGGTCTAATCTTTAATTCTAATCTCTCCATTATATCTCTTTCATGAGTATGTTCTGTCATTGATAAAAGTCTACCTTTTATAGTTGCATAAACATCATCAAATGTAGGATAGTCATGTGATCCGACTTTAGAGAAATCAGTATTATAATCTATTTTATATCTTTTATATGTATCTTGAGCTACTTCGCTAAACAGTGTAAGTACGTCTTCTTCTATATCTGGACTATAGTATTTTAAGAATGCTTTTAATGTTTGAAGAGTTCTTGTAAGAATAGCATAACCAAGTCCTTCTTTCATTTCTTCTTCATCAGCATCAAGTACTACCTCTAAAGGGTTAATCATACCAAAATCTCCACCACGTCCTAAATCAATGAAATCTCCACCATATAATCTAGTCATTT
>CAZDPZ010000011.1:0-21760 GCA_964507635.1 uncultured Clostridium sp. | reverse complement strand
ATTAAGCAGTATGATAAGACTATTAGTATATTTGAAAATAAAAAATTAGATAAATGGGTTCATAATAAATCTATTCAAAAGTGTATAGAGAGTTATAGAATTTCAAATGAAAGGAAAAGTTATTTAAGAGAATTAAAGATTAAATAATAAGGTGTATTATGATAGAACTTAAAAATGTATCAAAATATTATTATAGTAAAGGAATGATATCTTCTGGATTTAGCAAGGTATCATTAAAGTTTAATTTAGGTGAATTTGTTGCAATTACTGGTGAATCTGGTAGTGGTAAATCAACTCTTTTAAATGTTATTTCAGGGCTTGATTCTTATGAAGAAGGTGAGATGTATATTGATGGCAAAGAAACGTCTCATTACACAGAAAAAGACTATGAAATATATAGAAAGAAATATATAGGTAATATATTTCAAAATTTTAATTTGGTAAATAGTTATACAGTATATCAAAACATTGAATTAGTGCTATTACTTAATGGTAAAAAGAAAAAAGATATTAAAGATAAAGTGTTATCCATAATAAAAGAAGTGGATTTATTTAAATATAAAAATACTTTAGTTTCTAAACTTTCTGGAGGACAAAAACAAAGAGTTGCTATAGCTAGAGCTTTAGCTCAAGATACTCCTATTATTTTAGCGGATGAGCCTACTGGTAATTTGGATAAAAGATCAAGTGAAAGTGTTTTAAAATTATTACATGAAGTATCTAAAAATAAATTAGTAATTGTTGTTACTCATAATTACGATCAAATTGAAGAGTATGCTACGAGAAAAATAACTATGCATGATGGAAAAGTGCTAGAAGATAAAGAAATTAAAAAGAATAACAAAAAAGTTACTACATATGAATCTGATTATAATGAAATTAAATTATTAAGTAAAATAAGAATAGGAATACGTAATGCATTTAATATAATACCTAAATTTTTAATAATATTTTGTGTATATGCTTTTATAGTTTTTTCTATGTTTTTTACAATATCATCTTTCAAACAAGCACAGTATTATGCTAATATTGATGGGTATAATATGTTCTTTAGTAATTCTAATGATAAAAGAATAGTTATTAAAAAAAGTGATGGTAGTGATTTTAGCAAAGAAGATTATGATTTTATTAGTAATTTGGATAATGTTGATTATATTGTTAAAAATGATACTTTATTGGATTCACAAATATCGGTTTCATCTGAATATGTATATTTTTATGGATATGTTGATAGTATAAGTAAGTTAGATAGTGTTGATGTAGGAAGAATGCCTGAAAATGATTCGGAAATAGTAGTTAAAGGGTCTTCATCAGATTATTATTTATCTAATAATACAGATCAAGTATTAGATTCTGAATTTAACATTGAGAATCTTACAAATTATTCTTTAAATAAAGAATATAAAGTAAAAATAGTCGGTATAAAGTATGAAAAAGAATCAAATACTTTATATAATTATGGATATTCAACATTTTATTGTAGTGATAGTGTGCTAGATGACATAAATAGAAATACTAATAAGAATTATACTACTATTAAATATACTTTTAATGGTACTGAGTCAACTTCTTATTTTGAAAATATTCAAGGAGAAATATTACCAAGTAAAAAAGTTTCTAAGGGAAAAGTAGTAATATCAGAAGACTATTCATTTAATTGTAAAAAATATAATTGTAAAAATTACTCATTTACTGTTAATACAGAAAATTTATATTATAATGATACTTTAAAATTAAAAGTATCTTCAATGTATAATAAAAAGAATTTTAATAAATTGACTGGTTATAAATATTCTGATTATAATGGTGCTATATTTATGAATGAAAATGAATATAATAATTTATTTAATAAAGGGTATTATCAAAGTAGTGTAATCATAAAAGATGAAAAGAATCATAGTGAAACAATTTCTTCATTAGAAGATTATGGAATTATAACATTATATTTACCAGATGTTTTACAGTCTCAATCTCAAGATTTAATGAGTGCACTAAAAATAGCAAAAGTTGTATGTATAGGACTACTTGTTGTTACATTGTTCTTTATTTCATATTTTATAATTAAACTTGTACTTAAGTCTAGAAATATTTATTATTCAATATTAAGAATATTAGGTTCATCTATTAAATGTACTAAGTCTTTGTTAAATATAGAATTACTTACTATATCTCACTTATCATATATTATATTTGTTATATTTATATTATTAGTTAAGAATAGTGTTATTAATGTAGGATATATTACGAAACTATCAAATTATATTAAAATAGATGATTATATATTCTTATATGTTATTTTAATATTAATGACATTCTTGATTGGTAATAGGTATTCAAGAAAGTTATTTAAAAACACTGTTATGAATACTTATAGAGAAGAGGTGTAAATATGATAATATTACAGCACGTAAACAAATATTTTAATAAGCATAAAAAGAATGAAATACATGTAATAAATGATACATCATTAAAACTTGCTAATACTGGATTAGTTGCTTTATTAGGGCCTTCTGGATGTGGAAAAACTACATTATTAAATACTATAGGTGGACTTGATAAAGTTAATAAGGGATCTATTAGTATTAATAATGAAATCATTACTAAGAAGTCTATGCATAAAGTAGATAAAATAAGAAATTTAAATATTGGATATATTTTTCAAGATTATAACTTATTAGATAATTTAAGCGTATATGATAATGTTGCTTTATCTTTAAAAATAGTTGGAATTAAGAACCCTATTGAAATTAAAAAAAGGGTAAATTATGTATTAGAAAAAGTTGGAATGTATAGATATAGAAATAGATATACTAATATGCTATCTGGTGGAGAGAGACAAAGAGTAGGTATAGCAAGAGCTATAGTAAAAGATCCAAATATTATAATAGCAGATGAACCAACAGGAAATTTAGACAGTAAAAATTCTATAGAAATAATGAATATTATAAAAGCAATATCTAGAGATAGATTAGTAATACTTGTTACACACGAAAGAAATTTAGCTGAGTTTTATGCTTCTAGAATAATAGAAATAGAAGATGGAAAAATAATTAGTGATAAAGATAATAAACATACTGATGACTTAGATTATAGAGTAGATAATAAATTATATTTAAAAGATTATAAAATTCATGATAATTTAAAGTCATCTAATGCAAATATTAATTTATATACTAATGAATCAAAGAATTTAAATATAAATATTGTTATTCAAAATGGAAATGTATATGTACAAAATACTTCAAATGATAAATTAGAGGTAATTGATGAATCATCTAGTTTAGAATTTGTAGATGATCATTATAAAAAAATATCTTCTTCAATATATGAAGAATATGATTTTGATAAAGACAAAATAATAAATAATAAATATAAGAAGAAATATAGTTCTATATTTAATCCTATAACTTTATTAATAAATGGTTTTAAAAGAGTAAGAGATTATTCATTTATTAAAAAACTTTTATTATTAGGATTTTTTGCTTCCGCCATGTTTATAACTTATTCAGCTACATCTGTTTTTGGAGTAACTCATGTTAAAGATGAAAACTTTGTTAAAGTAAATAAGAATTATTTAAATGTATTAACTCAGAAAGTTAAGGTTGAAGATTATTTAAATTATGAAAAAAATGAAAATATTAATTATGTTTTACCGGGTAGTAGTTTAGTAAACTTTACTGTATGGTATAAGGATTATTATCAAACATCTTATTATAATGATACTATAAATGGTTCTCTTACTAGTATAAGTACTATAAAAGAGAGTGATATTGTTTATGGGACGTATCCTAAAGAAAAGAATGAAATAGTACTAGATACTTTTACAATAAATAATTATATTAGTAGTGGACCCGCTAAACAATTAGGAATTAAAGAAGTACAAGATTTTATTGGTAAATCATTGATACTTGATTATATGGATGACTTTAAAGTTGTTGGAATAACTGATTTAGGAAGTCCTTCAATATATGCATATGATAGCGAGTTTATAAATATAATTGATAATAGTACTAAAGATAATAATGAATATAATACTGATGACAAGGAAACATATGAAAAAGATTTTATTGATTATAATTTAGTTAAAGATGATATAAAATTAAAAAAAGGTTCTTGGCCAAAAAAAGATTATGAAGTAATAATTAATTATAGTTATAAAGAACAATATAAACTAAAAAAGACAATAAATGTTAAAATTAATGGTAAAAAATTAAAAGTGGTTGGATACTATACAAGTAAAACTAATATGGATGAATACTTAGTATCTAATGATACTATTAAGTATTATCTAATTGAAAATAATTCTAATATGGTATTTTATCCTAAAGATGAGAAAGCTATAATTAATGAATATTCTAATATTAATATACAAGATTCATATAAATATTCTAAGAATGAGTACATTAATTCTAAAAAAGAAAGTGTTAATTCAAGTTTGATATTCTGCGGAATTATATTATTAGTATCACTAATAGAAATATATTTAATGATACGTTCATCATTCTTATCAAGAATTAAAGAAGTTGGTATTTATAGAGCAATTGGGGTTAAAAGAATTGATATAAAGAAAATGTTTATAGGTGAAATTATTGCTATAACATCTACAGCTAGTATGCTAGGGGTAACGTTAATGTCATATATAATATATCAGTTAACAACTATTCCATATTTACAAAGTAAGTATATGATTAATTCTAAAATTATTTTATTGGTAATAGCATTCATATTTATATTTAATTTGTTTATTGGACTTCTTCCAGTTAGAAGAATATTAAGACATACTCCAGCAGAAATATTAAGTAGAAGTGATATATAAAATTTATTTATAAAAAATATAGCAATTTAAGTAATAATATGCTATAATTTATGCAATTAATTGTGAAGGAAAGAGATAGAATGTTTCTTTATAGAGAGTTAGTGATTGGTGTAAACTAATGAGAAATATCTTGAAAATGGTTCTGGAGTTAAATCGTGTTTCGCGTTAAGAATTAAGAGCATGCAAAAAGTCATGAATTAGAGTGGTACCGCGCAATATATTACGTCTCTAACTTATGATTTTTTTATTTAAGGAGGAAATTAAAATGGAAAAGAAAAAGTTTTATATTACAACACCTATATATTATCCTAGTTCAACATTTCATATAGGACATTGTTATACAACTGTTATAGCGGATGCTATAGCTAGATATAAAAGATTGTGTGGATATGATGTATTCTTTCAAACAGGTTCTGATGAGCATGGGTTAAAAATTGAAAAGAA
This sequence comes from uncultured Clostridium sp., assembly GCA_964507635.1. GTDB lineage: Bacteria > Bacillota_I > Bacilli_A > RF39 > UBA660 > CAG-1000. The sequence continues at coordinate 16,500 of CAZDPZ010000011.1, read as the reverse complement.
AGCAATTGAAAAGGGAGTTAGTCCACTTGAATACGTTAATCCTATTATTGATGATGCTAAAGATTTATGGAGTAAATTAAACATTTCATATGATTATTTTATTAGAACTACTGATGAAGATCACGAAAAGAGAGTTCAAGAAATATTTAAAATAATGTATGATAAAGGAGATATTTACAAAGGAGAATATAAGGGACTTTATTGTACACCTTGTGAATCATTTTGGACGGAAAGTCAATTAGATGAAAATGGAATGTGTCCAGATTGTCATAGAGAAGTAAAAGAGGTAAAAGAAGAAGCATATTTCTTTAAATTATCAAAATATCAAAACAAACTAGAAGAATATTTTGAATCTCATCCTGACTTTATATTACCAATATCAAGAAAGAATGAAATGATTAATAATTTCATAAAACCAGGTCTTGAAGACTTATGCGTATCACGTACTTCATTTACATGGGGAATTCCTGTTACATTTGATTCAAAACATGTTATATACGTTTGGATAGATGCATTGTCAAACTATATTACATCACTTGGATATCCAGATGATACTAAATTATTTGATAAATATTGGCCTGCTGATTTACATTTAGTGGGAAAAGAAATAATTAGATTCCATACTATTATTTGGCCTTGTATGCTAATGAGTTTAGATTTACCTCTTCCTAAGCAAATATTCGGACATGGTTGGCTTTTAATAGATGGAGATAAAATATCCAAGTCATTAGGAAATTATAAAGATCCACGAGAATACATTAATACTTATGGAGTAGATGCAGTTAGATATTTTGTTTTAAGAGAAGTACCTTTTGGCAATGACGGAAGCTTTACAGAGGACTTATTAATATCAAGAACTAATGCTGATTTAGTAAATAATTTAGGCAATTTACTCAATAGAACTATAGCAATGAGTAAAAAATATTTTGATTCTGTTGTTACAAATACAAATACTTATGAAAGTATAGATGATAGTGTAGTAAATTATGCTTCATCTCTATATAAATTTGTGAATGAAAAAATGAATAATTTAAGAGTTAATGAAGCTTTAGAAAATATATTTGAATTACTTAATAGATGCAATAAATATATAGATGAAACTACTCCTTGGATTTTAGCAAAAGATGAAACCAAAATGAAGAGATTAAACACAGTTATATATAATATATTAGAATCAATAAGAATATCTTCTATACTTTTAAGTCCATTTATACCTGATACATCTAACGAAATATTAAAAATGTTAAACACTAAAGAAACTAGTTATGAAAGTGTTAAAAAATATGGTGGATTAGAAAGTGGATTAAAACTTAATGAATCTAGAATATTATTTAATAGAATTGAAATAAATAAATAGCGTAATATTACGCTTTTATTATGAAATTATTAAAACCAAGTGAAAATTTATTGAAATATATTCTCAATGTAATATAATATTATTAATAAGTGTTTAAAGGAGTTTGTCATGAAGTATTGTAAATATTGTGGAAAAAAAATTAAAGAGGGCTCTTTTTGTCATTGTAAAAAGAATAGAGAAAATCATCCTGAATTGTTTGAGGAAGAAGAAAAAAAGTTAATAGAATTGAAGAATGAAAAGAATAAAATAAAAGAAGAAATAAAATCAAAAAAATCAGCACTTAAAAATGTAAAAACTAAAACTGAAAAAATAAATAAACATACAAATAGTGAACATAAAATAATAGATTATAGTTTTCTAACAAATAAAAAAGTAATGATTCCTATATATAGTTTTATTATGTTGGCTGTTTTAGTGGTTGGAGGATATCTATTATTTTTTAAGAATGATTCTACTACTGTAGCAGCAGTAAGAATTATGGAGATAGAAGATAAATCTTATTACATTAATAATGTAAGTAAAGATATTACTTTTGAAGTTAAACTAAAAGAGAATACAGAAGAATTAACCCCATCATATAAGTTAACAGATGAAGATGGAAAAGATGTTCCTTCTGAAATAAAAAAATATAAAAACAATTATATTATTAAAGCAATAAAAGACTTTAAAGAAGGAAAAGAATATACATTGGTGTTAAATGGATATGAATTTGTTAATGAGGAATTAAAAGAAAGAAATACTTTAATATTTAAAATAGAAAGAGAAAAAGAAAACACTTTAAAATATAAAGAAAGTGTTAAAAAAGCAAAATCAAATGATATAACTGTTAAAGATGATGATACTTTGAAAGTTGATGGTAGTTATAAGAATGGTGAAATAATTTTAGTTAATGATGAAGCAGCGTATAAAATAGAAAGTAAAAATGATGATGGAACGTATGAATACAGTGTCCCTACTATTGAAGAAACATTTGATGAATTAGATATTTATATTGATGAGTCACCTAATTTTGAAGAATTTATTTTATCTGATGAAATAAAAGAATATGTATTAAGTGCGGTTGAAAATCAAGAATGGTTTGACAATTTATTGACAAGAGTAAACGCAAAAAAGAAAGATACAAAAATAAACACTTTTAACATTAAACAAAAAGAATTAGGACACGTTATACTTGAATTTAGTGTATTAATTAATGGTAGTGATGATGATATAGGAAAATTAAAAGGTAACGCTATCAATTTCTCGTTTTTAAAACATCATCAAATATTATTAGATTTTAGTTTAGATATAGATACAGATCTTCATATTGATTTTAGTGAAATTGTTAATAGAGAAATGGATTTGTATATGACTATTGGTACTGAAATGGGAATAACAATAAAACATGCTAGCTCTAAAGTTGATTTCTTATTTGATGAAAAAGATTCTTATACTTCTAAAGAAATAGAGAATATAACTGATTTTATGAGTGAGCAAAATGCTGATGAAGAAGATTGGCAAAAGTGGATAGGCGGAGTAAATATTCCTGTTGGTGGAGGATTCGGAGTAAGTTTAAACTTATATACATTGTTTGATTTATCTTTAAATGTTGAATCTAGTTTAACATTTAAAGACACACTAAATATAAATGGTGGATATAAAAAGAGATTTCTGAAGTCCTATGAGCCACATGGATATTTTAGAACAGATCCATCAGTAGAGGGGTCTATTATTGGAAAAGTTAAAACAAGAATTGGATTAAGCACAGTTGTTGGCTTAACATTTATGAATATGGCAGCAGTCGATGTAGATTTCTCTAATGGAGTATATTTAAAAGCTTCAGCTGAATTAAGAGGTACTCTTTCTAATGGAGACTTATCAAATTCTTTAGAATTAAATGCTGAAGCTGGTTTATTTGCTAAAGCAAATTTAAATGTTATTGATAAAAGTTTGTTATCTATTGGATTATATGATAATGAACTTCCATTATGGAAAGCAAATAAAAAATACGGAGAAAAAGATACAAAAGTTCCACTTGATGATGAAACTGCATTAAAAATTGCTGGTCCTTTTAAAGAATCTGGTATAAGTAAAAAGGGAGAAACAGCTCAAGAATTTTTAAATAGTGGTAATGATGCTGTATGTTTCTTAATGCTACAAATGAAAAAAGATGGTATTAGAAAAGCAAAACTTAAATATGATGAAATTAATGAATATGCTAAAAAGTTCTTTGGAGAAGATATTAAATTAGATATTCCATCAAAAGGGTGGTGCTTAAATTCGAATATATGGGTAGATAAATTACAATATGAGCCAGGCTGGAAATATAATTCAAATTCAAAAACATTAGTATTCGATATTGGAGATTCAGATTGGGGTGTTGGCGGACCTGACTGTTATAATTCTTCAGAAAAATCAGTATACACTAAATATGATTCAGCCTATACTGATGGAGATTATGTCTATGTAAATTATAAAATACTATGGCTAATAAGTCGTTATCAATCTAGTGGATTTTGGGGCAATGATTGCTATGATACATATAAATATACTGATATATATAAAGACACATCATATAAAATAGCTTTAGCTAAAAAAATTAAAACTGAAAAATATGAAATATTTGATAAATATTTTGATAAATCAAATACTTTGACATATATATTTAAAAAAGTTGATGATCATTATATATTTATTAAAAATATTATATTAGAGGATAAAGAATTATGATTTGTAATAAATGCAAAAAAAATAATGCAGATGATGCTTTATTCTGTGAGTTTTGTGGAAAAAAATTAAAAGCAATAAAACCAAAAAAAGAAAAAATCGATAATCAAAAAGAAGTTAAAATTAAAACTAGTAAAGAAGATAAAAATATTGAATCTATAAAAGAAATAAAACCTGTTAAAAAAGTAAAAGAAAAAAAAGTTCATAAGAAAGTTAATAAAAAAATATTAATTATTTCTATTATAGGGACAGGAATAATTTTAATAGTAGTGGGTTTAATGTTATTTTACTTATTATATAAAGTAACAGTTCCTTCATTAATTGGTATGAAAGAGTCGCAAGCAATAAGTCTACTTAAAAAAAATGGTTTAAGATATGAAATTGAATATAATGAAAAGTATATGGGTAATGATTTAGTTGATTCACAAAGCATAAGTGCTAATAATAAAACTAAATTATTTACAAAGATAAAATTTATTGTTAGTAGAACTAAAGATTATAGTAATGCTCAGTGGTCTGAATGGATTTCAACTTTGCCAAGTGATTTTAATAAAGAAGAATATATAATTGAAGAAAAGAAGGAATACTCATATAGAAAGAAAGAAACTAAAACATCTTCTTCTAGTAAAATGTCAGGTTATACACTTCTTAGTTCAAAATATACAAATGAATATACAGATTGGACAAATTGGTCTACTGATAAAGTTACATCTAGTGATACAAGAAAAATTGAAACTAAAACTGAATATTCAAGCAGAACAAAATCTATTTCAACTTATTGGACAAATTGGAGTGATTATTCTACTACTAAAGAAGAAACTTCACAACTAAAGGAAGAAAGGACTAGGAAAATGTATAAATATTTCTATTTTCCTTGTTCAAATGGATATAGATCACATGATAGTAGAAAATGTTGGAGTTGGGCTTGCTATTGGTTAAATGGAGTTAAAAAATGTGGGGATAACTCTGCACCTACTTCGACATCACAGACTCAAACATGGAGTACAAAAGCCTATGATTATTCCGGTTCTAGTTGGCAAGGTACTGGGACATACATTATTAATTTAGAAGGAAACGTTTATTTTTATAGATCAGCTGAAGAAAAAATTAGAACAGAGTACAGTTATAGATTGTTAAAAGAAAAAACAACATATTCTTCTTGGAGTAGTTATTCTGAAACTGAAGTTGTATCATCTAATGACGTTGAGGTAAGGACCAGAACGTGCTATAGGTATAAAGATAAAATTAAAGAATATACTTTTTATCGTTGGAGTAATTGGAGTGATTATCAAAGCAATGAAGTATCATCAAGTAATACCATAGAAGTAAAAACTAAGACATATTATAGATATACTATTAAATAAATCATATGAAAACATATGATTTTTTTGTATAATATAAATATGAAAGAAAAAAATAAATTTACTGTTTTAAATACAGATACTACACTTTTAAAACTAATAGGAATAATTAGTATGTTAATTGATCATATTGGAGTAGTGTTTTTTCCTAATATATTAATGTTTAGAATAATAGGTAGAATAGCATTTCCGTTGTTTGCTTATACAACTATGATAGGTTATTTTAGCACACATAGTATTAAAAAATATTTATTACGATTACTAATAATATGTATTATTTCACAACCAATATATATGCTTATATTTAATCAGCAAGGAATAAATGTAATGTTTACTTTAATGTTAGAAGTAATACTTTTATATTCAATAGACAAGAAAAAATATTTTTTAATTCCATTTATAGTATGTTTAAGTTTTTTTATTAATTTCGATTATTCACTTTTATATTTATTATTAACATTATGCTACTACTATGCTAGAAACAATAAATTTATAATGTTTTTATCTCTAATTACTATTTATTTTAATTATTCATTAAGTGAAATAATATATTCCAATAATATTCCCGAATGTATCATGTTATTTGGAGCGTTTAGCATACCGCTTATATTAATTAATACTAATAGCCATATTAAAATTAATAAATATTTCTTTTATATATTTTATCCATTACACTTAACTATACTTCTAATAATTAAGTATATATTTATGTAAATTGAGTATAATGTAATATATACTACATGACAAAACATAGTAGTAGGTGATAACATGTATATGGAGGAGCAAATGGATACACAATTTAAAAAGGGTGTTTTAGAATTACTAGTACTTCTATTTGTATGTTCAAAAGATAGATATGGTTATGAACTTGTAGAAGAAGTAAGTAAAGTAGTTAACGTTAATGAAGGAACGATTTATCCTATATTAAAAAGGTTAACTATAGAAAAATATTTTGATACTTATTTAAAAGAATCATCAAATGGACCATCTAGAAAGTATTATCATCTTACATTGTTGGGGAAAACTAGAATGAAAGAGTTATTAAAAGAATGGAAGAAATTTGAAAGTAGTGTAAATGCATTTATTAAGGAGAGTGAAAAATAATGACAAAGAAAGAGTTTTTAGACACATTAAAGAGAAAATTAGAAGTATTAAATGAAGAAGAAGTAAACGATATATTAAAAGAATATGAGGAGCATATAGATGAATCAATTAAAGATGGAGTAAAAGAAGAATATGCTATAAAAGAGTTTGGCAATATTGGTGATTTAGTAAAGGATATACTAAGCGCATATAAGATTAATGTTGATAATTATAATTCTTCAAATGATTTTGTAAAGAAAATACTAAGTGATACTAAAAGTGTATTTGACAAATTTATTAATATATTAACTCATGGAAGTTTTAAAAAAGTATGTCAAATGATAATATATATATTATGTGCTTTACTTGTAGTAGCAATAATAAGAGTACCTTTTATGTTATTATTAAGTATTATTGAAAAGTTTATTGATATTTTTCCAGAACATATATATGGAATATTAGATACTTTTATTAGTATATTTATGAATGTTGCATTTATTGTATTAGGATATATAGTTTTTATTAAATTATTAAATGAGAAGCTTGATGATGAATATGAAATAAGCAATAAAAAAGTTATTAAAGAAAAAAAAGTAACTAAGAAAGATAATAAAATAATAGAAGAAAAAATTGTATATAAAAATGAGAGAACTTTTTTAGATTCTATCGCAGATTTATTTAAATTTTGTTTTAGAATTATAGCTTGTTTTATTCTTTTATTCGTAGCTTTTGGACTTGTTTGTTCAGCTATAGGAGTTGCTTATACTATTATGTTTTCTATAAATTATAAATTCTTTCTAGGGCCTATTTTAGCTTCTATAGGAGTATTAACTGGTTGTATATGGTTATGTAATTTATTATTCTGTTATATATGTAAAAAAAGCGTTTCATTTAAAAATTCATTTATCACATTTATTATAGCTATTATTATGTGTGGAAGTGGAATAGGTATAACACTAATAGAAATAAATAAAATAGATTTTAAAAATTATGATCAAGAATTAACTTTAAGTAATACATATACATATCATAATATACATAATATAGAAACTATTAATACGGTAGAACTAATAAAAGATGAATCAATTAAAGATGGAGAAATAATAGTTAAAATATATATTCCATCATTTATAGAAGTAGATATTGATGAAGAAAATAATCATACATTACATTTATATTTATCACAAGACGGATACTTATTTTATAAACAAATGTTAAATGATATAAAGAGTGGAACTTTTTATAATTATGAATATTCTAATACATCAAAGATAGAAGTATATGGAAATAAAAAAACTTTAAAAGACTTAAATGTATCATATTATTAAGTCTTTTTATTTGCTTTTTGATTATAATACATTATAATATTTGTATGAAGCAAAAGAAAAAAATACTAATTTTATTAATATGTTTTATGATTATAATGATTATTATACTTTTTTATTTTATTAATAATTATGAAAGAATTAAACTAAAATATAAGTCTTATGATTTATTAGAATATGTTTATACATTAGAGTACGGAGAATATAGTTATAAAACAGGTGTTATTTTTAAAGATAATAATGTTATAAATAGTGATTACTATATAAATGGTACTGGTAAAATAATTAAAGATGAATATAATAATGTAAAATTATATATTAAAACAGATAAATATTGTATAAGTAAAACTTCATTAGGACATGTAATTATAAATAGAGGAAAATGTGAAAGTATTGATAATATAAAGGCAAGCTATATTAAAAATAATACACAAGTATCTTTTAATATAATTAACAATTTAGAATATATGATTAGTGACAAAAATGACATGAATTCTTCATGGAAAAAAGAAGAATATGAAGATAATTTAATTTTATATTTTTATGAAAATAAAACTTATTATATTTGGTTTAAAGATGAGCATGGAAATATTACTGACACTATTAAATTAAAAGTAGATTGTTTTAACACCACTAATAGTGAATACAATAATAAATTATTTTATTGTAGTGGAAGTATACTTAGTATTGATAAAGTTAAATGGATAGTATTAAATGACTCTAAGAATGAAATAACTTTAATGAAATACTTACCATTAGAAGAAAAAATGTCACAATGTACTGACTATGAAAGTGAATACTGCTATTATACAAAAGATTTAATAAATGAATATAAATGGAGTAATTCAAAAATCAATTATTATTTAAATAACATATATATAGAAGAGTTAAATAGTACATTAAAGAATAATTTAGTAAATAGTGAAATATGTGATGATACATCATTCGATAGTATATGCGATTCAAGTGATAGTTGTGTAGGATATCTAAAAAGTGAAATTAATCAAAATAATTGGAAATGTGAAAGCTATACTACTAGTAAAATAAGATTAATTACATATTTAGAATATAAGAATAATTATAATAATATTAATGATAATGAATTATTATTAGATGATTATTGGTCACTTAGTGCAGGAGAAAGGGGATATGGTTCATCAATACAAGAAAATACCGAATACTATATAAAAGAAAACTTATTAAATGAATTAAATATAAAACCAGTAATAACAATGTATAAATAATTGTTTTATAAATATTTTTGTGTTAAAATAAACTTATCATAGGAGGATATTTTATGAATGATACTATTAATGATGATTATAATGAAGACAAAAAGAAACATAAAAAAAGAATAATATTGTTATTACTTTTATTACTTTTTTGTTTTATTATTATAGGAACTGGATATTTTGTTTTCTTTAGAGGGAATAATAACGAGATAGTATTAAACATTGATATTGATGGTGATGGAGAAGCAGATTTAAATTTAGATTTAGGTAGTGGACAATGTAAAGTGAATTGCTCTTCTGATAATAAGATACCAAATGTAAATATTGATTATGGAAAAGATAGAGTATCTAGATTTAATATAGATACTAATGGTGATGGGAAAGCCGATACTAATTTAATAAATCAAGATACAACAGGAAATGGAGTATGTAATTTAAACTGTGACACTAATGGTGATGGATGGCCAGATGTTAATATAGATTATGATGGAGATGGAAAAGCAGATTTAAATCTTGATACAGATGGGGATGGAAAGGCAGATTTAAATTTAGATACAGATTATGATGGAAAACCTGATGTTAATGTTGATACTAATGAAGATTTAGTATGCGATATAAATTGTGATTACAATGGAGATAAAATACCAGATACAAATATAGATTATGGTAAAGATTTGAAACCTCATTTTAATGTTGATAAAAATAATGATAAAGAACCGGATTTTAATAAAATGAATCAAGATAAAAATAATGATGGTGTTTGTGATGTAAACTGTGATACAAATAAAGATGGACATCCTGAAACAAATATCGATTTAGACGGAGATGGTAAAATAGATTTAAATATAGATACCAATAATGATGGTAAATGTGAGTTAAATTGTGATACTAATACGGATGGAAAAGCTGATTTAAATATAGATACCAATAATGATGGTAAATGCGATTTAAATTGTGATAATAATGGTGATGGTAAACCAGATTACAATATAGATGTAAATGGTAACGGTAAACCAGATTATAATATAGATACTGATGGTGATGGAGTAGCAGATAAAAATCTTATTAATCAAGATCTCGATGGAGATGGAAAATGCGACTTAAATTGTGATACTAATGGTGATAATATTCCAGATGTTAATTTAGATACAAACTATGATGGAAAATGTGATTTAAATTGTGACACAAATAAAGATGGAAAATGTGATTTAAATTGCGATACAAACAAAGATGGAAAATGTGATTTAAATTGTGACACAAATAAAGATGGAAAATGTGATATAAATTGTGATACTGATGCAGATGGAAAATGTGATATAAATTGTGACACAGATAATGACGGAAAATGTAATTTAAACTGCGATACTAATAATGACGGAAAATGTGACTTAAATTGTGATACTAATTCAGATGGAAAATGTGACTTAAATTGTGATACTAATTCAGATGGAAAATGTAATTTAAATTGTGATACTAATTTAGATGGAAAATGTGATTTAAACTGTGATACTAATTCAGATGGAAAATGTGAATTAAACTGTGATACTGATTCAAATGGAGTATGTGACTTAAATTGTGATACCACAGGAGATGGAGTATGTGACTTAAATTGTGATAATGATTTAAACGGAATATGCGATTTAAATTGCGATACAAACGGAGATAAGAAATGTGATTTAAATTGTGATACAGATGGTGATTACATTTGTGATGAAAATTGTGATACTAATGGTGATGGAAAAGCAGATACTAATATAACAGGTGGAAATAGTGTGGTAGATATTAATGAAGGTAATGTATATGTACTTGTATTTAATGATGGGGATTCACTTGATGTAAGTAAAATTATTCCTGGATGGAAAGGTACTAAAACATTTAGTATTAAAAATAGTACGGATACTGCTCAAATATTTTCAATGAAATGGATAAGCGTTACTAATACATTTACTACTACAAATAATTTATATTATTCAATTAAAAGAAATAATACTAGCATATATAATAATCTAAGAACTCCATATTCGGAAACTACAATAATGAGTAATATTACTATTCCATCTAAAACAACATATGCGTATTCATTTAATTTTGAATTTAAAGAAACGAATATAAGCCAAGATATGGATAGAGGAAAAGTATTTGATGCTAAAATAAAAATAATAGTTAGTCAGTAACTATTATTTTTTCTTGCAATAAATAATTGATGTAATAATTGCTATAAATGATATTATTGATCCAAGTATTAAGTATTTGGGAATATATCTAAATTTAATAGTATGTTCTCCTTCTTTTAAATCTAAACAAATAAATGTATCATAACAAGTATTATAATCTACCTTTTTATTATCTACATATATATTCCATCCTTCATCATAAGGAATAGTGGTAAATAAAACACTTTTTTTATCTGTACTAGTAATTACACCTTCTAAATTAGAATCACTCTTATAACTGGTTATTTTAAGTCCGTTTTGCTTTAATTCTTTTATAAAATTCTGATAAGTATCTAAATTATAGAAATACCACTTAGTCATTGATAAATCATATACTCCACTTAATGGAATTAATACTATTTCATAAGTATCACCTTTATTTACAAATAAAGGTGCCTGGTTACTAGCAGCATAAACATCATTATAAACACCATTAATATATACCTTTGGAGTAACTGAATATAAATAGTTCTCAGGTGATAATATAAATCCATCATCTTTTGCTTTTCCTTTTACTACAACATATCCTGTTTCTAAATCTTTAGTTTCTATTTTAATTTCATCTTTAAAAACAATTTCATTACAATTAACATATTTTACATCTTTAATTATTTCATATACTTTATTTTCATATCCTAACATTGTATTAACAATTTCAGCGGTATTATTATATTTATTTTTAAGTTCAAATTCATAATTATAAATATCATCACTTACCATATATCCTAAAGATAAAGCATCATTATTTTTATAAGTATAGAAAGATTCATCTCTAATCTTCTCATAATATCCTTCTTTTTCACTACCAGTAAAATATTTAACTCCTAATATTGCATTCATATAAACATTATAAAAGTTATACTTCATATTAGCATTATCATGTATTACGTATCCAAAATATTTTCCAAAGAAATTCATTACCTTAGCATTTCTAAGTGAATTAAACATATTAATTCCATTATAATTATACATTAGTCCGTTGTTATATACTATTCCTGAATGCATTTCAACTCTATAAAAATTATTTGTTTCTCCCTCTTCTTTTAAAATATCTTCAACAGTACTTTCATATACTTCATTTTCATTATTATATTGATTAAGTGTTACTGCAGCACTTAGTTCATTAAATGTAAGAATTGTATTAAAAGTTATTTCTATAAAGAATACTCCTAATATCAAATATTTTGCATTTTTATAATTATATAAGAATACGTATTGAAATAAACATATAGCCCCTAGAGCATAAGCAATAGTTTTATCAACATATTTATAATACATAGCATCTATAGCAGGGTATACTGTTAATAATAAGAAAGTAATACATATAAGAAGTTTTAACCATGTAGGTATTTTAACACCTTTTATATATTTTATATTTTTATAAGCAATAACTAATAAGAAGAATGAAAAAGTAAAAATATATCTATTAGGATACCATATTGGTCTTTGAAATAAATGCCAAGCATAATCAATTAAGTTAAAACTAATACTTAATAAGAAAAATAATATAAAACACAATGTTACTACTTTTTCTTTTTTAGAAATTTCTTTATTAAAGAAAAATAATATTACCATTACTATTGCAAATAATGAACAATATGAATTGACACTTCCATATTTTACGTCGAATACTCTCATAGATCCAGAAAATGATTTATAAAAGAAATTTAAAAAGTTAGTATTAAATTCGAAATAATTAGTTTGATTAGGATCATTATATAGAACAGCCTTTCCTTGTAACAAATCATATACTTCAGGTAAGAGAATAAACATACAAATAAGTCCTACAAGCAGACTTGATATTATAAATCTAATAATTATTTTTTTATTTCTTTTAATTTTATCTAAAAGAATATAATTATATATAAAATATAACAAACTAAATATGCATACCATATATCCTATATAAAAATTAGATATTATAGATAAGCTAAGAGTTAGTATATAGAGTTTGCTATCTTTATTATTTATTAATTTTTCAAGTCCTATCATAGTAATAGGCAAGAGTACTACTGCGTCATAATACATATAATTAAAGAAGTAACATACATTATATCCCATTAATGCATAAGCAACACTAATTAATATAATAGATTTATTATTTGAATCTTTAAATTTATACTTTAAATATTTACTCATAGTTAGTCCACATAAAGCTATTCTTAAATAAACAATAAATGTATAATACTGTAATAGATTACTACGTGGAAAGAAAACACAAAGCAAATTAGATGGATTAAATAAATAATAAATACTTGTAGCATAGAAATTAAATCCTAAAAGTCCTTTAAAAGAATAAAATAAACTTTCATGTCCTAATAAAACATTCTTATAATAAGAAGTAAATCCAGGATATTGATAGTATCCATCATATCTTGCTAAAGTTTTTGCTCCAAAAGGAAATGTGCCATCTACAGCACAAGATATCAATAATATAACAATTGGTATTACAATTGATAATATTTCAATATTGTATTTTTTAATAAACTTTTTCATATACACCATTTCTATATTCTAACATAAAAAAATATAAAAAAAAATAAATTATCTATTGAAATATTTATAAATTACTGGTATGATTAAAATAATAGAGGAGGAAAAGTTATGGATAATAACAATAAGGGACAAACAATATTTCTATCTGTTATTGGTATAGCAACACTTTTAGTAGCAATTATAGGAGCAACATTTGCATGGTTTAATGTTTCAGTTCAAGGAAATGCTAATGCATCTAGTATCTATGTTACTACTGCTCAATTAGGAACTGTAGTATTTACTGATGGTAATGAAATAGTTATGGATAGTATTAGACCAGAAACAAGCCCTAATAGAACTAAGACGTTTTATGTAATAAATACTGATTCAACAGCAACAGAAAGTTTTGCTTATTCAATTAGTTTAAATGTTACAACAAATACTATTAGTCCATTAGCTGATGGTGCATTTGTATATTCATTATCTGGAGCAAAGAATGGTGCTGGAACCGTTGCTACTACAGTAACTGAACAAATTGTACCAGAGTCTACTACTGTAATTGGAAGTGGAAGTTTAAGTGGAACAGAAACACATACATATACATTTACAATCACTTTAAAAGAAACAAGTTCTGATCAAAACTCCATTCAAGGAAAAACATTTAATGGATTTTTAAGTGTAGAATAAAAATAATAAAGTATTTATAAATATTTTAAAGTAAATAGTAGTTGAAAAACTACTTTTTCTTTTAAAAATATATTGAATTATTCATAAATTATTGATATGATTATAACAATAAAGGAGGAAAAGTTATGGATAATAACAATAAGGGACAAACAATATTTCTATCTGTTATTGGTATAGCAACACTTTTAGTAGCAATTATAGGAGCAACATTTGCATGGTTTAATGTTTCAGTTCAAGGAAATGCTAATGCATCTAGTATCTATGTTACTACTGCTAATTTAGGAACTGTAGTATTTACTGATGGAGCACAAATTAATTACACAAATATAAGACCAGAAACAAACCCTAGTACATCAAAAACATTCTATATAGTAAATACAGATTCAAATGCTACAGAGAATATAAGTTATTCTATAAAGTTGAATGTTACAACAAATACTATAAGTCCACTTGCTAACGGTGCATTTGTTTATTCATTATCTGGAACAAAGAATGGTAACGGAACAGTTGCTACAGCTGCATCTAATGTAGCAGTACCAACAGCTGCTACTGTAATTGGAACAGGATCTTTAAGTAAAACAGAAACACATACTTATACATTTACTATTGCTTTAAGAGAAACAAGTTCTGATCAAAATTCTGTTCAAGGAAAAACATTTAACGGATATTTAAGTGTAGAATAAGAAGTAAAATATTTATAAATATTTTAAAGTAAAGTAGATTAAACTACTTTTTCTTTTGGTAAAATATTGTATTATTTAATTATTTTTGTTATTATATAATTAAGTAACATAGAAAGAAGAAATACCATGGAAACAAATAATAAGAAAAAAATTATAAATATAATTCCATTAATCACATTATTATGTTTATTTGTTATGCTTATTGGTTCATCTTATGCATATTACGTTAAAACAATTCAAAATGGAGATGAAACTAGAGTAGTTATTAAAACATCTAATATGTTATTAAGATATAATGAAGGAAATGAATTAATAGGTTCTGAAATTATGCCAGGATGGAGTGGAAGCTTAAATTTTTCATTAGAAAATTATAGTTTAACAGATAATGCTAAATATAATATTACTTTAAAAATAATTTCTCCATTAACTACAGAATTAGAAAATAATTTTGTTTATTCTTTAACAGGAACTTACGCAGGAACTAGTAGTGCTAATAATACAATAGTTAATGTTAATCAAACTCCTGTTCCATTAAGCGATACGTTATTAGGAACAGGAATAATTACTCCAGAAACTATGCATAACTATACATTAAATGTTAAATTAATAGATAATAATCAAAATCAAAACTATTTAAAAGGAAAAGTTTTTGTTGCTAAAATATTAGTAGAACTAAATTATGAATAGGTGATATATGGAAGAAGATAAAAGAATAAGAAGAAAAAAGATATTTAAATTAATATCAAAAATATTAACTTATACATTATTATCAATATTATTAATAATATTAGGATTACTTATATTATACGTTTTAAGCACAAAAATAGCTGAAAAGAAAGGGGAAATGCCACCTTATGGATTATATACAATAATTAGTCCTAGTATGACTCCAAATATTAATGTTTATGATGTAGTAATAGTTAAAAAAGTAGATACTAGTACATTAAAAATAGGTGATATTATAACATTCTATTCAACTAATGAATACTTTGGTAATACACCAATAACTCATAGAATAGTAGAAATAATTGAAAAAGAAGACGGAAGCATAGTTTATAGAGTAAAAGGAGATTATAATGATGCTCCTGATAAAGAATTAGTACTTTCAAGTAATATATTAGGAAGAGTAAGATTTAGAATTCCACAATTAGGAAGAGTACAATTCTATTTAGCATCAAAAGGTGGATGGATAATTGCTATACTTATTCCAGCTCTTGCTGTTATAGCTTATGATATATATAAGATATTAAGATTATTCTTATTAAAAAGTAAAATATTAAGTTTAAAAAATGATAATGGAAATATATAATAGGAAGGATTTATATGTTTATAGATAAGATAATTAAGAAAGAAATAATTACTTTACTAGTATCAGTAC
>CAZDPZ010000010.1:0-22687 GCA_964507635.1 uncultured Clostridium sp. | reverse complement strand
TGAGTTTTGATGAGTGTCCTCCATATCCTGTAACACATGAATATATGGAACGTAGTATAAAAAGAACTTTAGAGTGGGCTAAAAGAGGAAAGAGTGTTCATAAAAAAGAATCTTCTCAAGCATTATTTGGTATTGTTCAAGGTGGAGAGTTTGAAGATTTAAGAAAATATTCTGCTATGGAAACAGTTAAAATTGGTTTTGATGGTTATAGTGTAGGAGGAGTAAGTGTAGGAGAGGATGAAAGTACTAAACTAAAAATGATTGAATATTCTACACCATATTTACCTGAAGACAAAATAAGATATTTAATGGGAGTAGGTGAACCAATCGATTTAATTGATGGAGTACTAAGAGGAATAGATATATTTGATTGTGTTTTGCCTACTAGACTAGCTAGACATGGTAATGCTTTAACTAAAAATGGAAGATTAAATATAAGAAATGCTAAATATATTAAAGATAAAAATCCAATTGAAGAAAATTGTGACTGTTATACATGCAAAAATTTTACAAGAAGTTATATAAGACATTTAATAGTTAGTGAAGAATCATTTGGTCAAAGATTAATTTCAATTCATAATGTAAGATTTTTAACTAGATTAATGGAAGATATAAGAAAGAATATTGAAAATGATACTTTAGAAGAATTTAGAAGTGAGTTTATTAATAATTATAAAAAATAATTAAGGTAAAGAGTTTTAAAAACTCTTTTTTTTTGCTATAATTATAGAAAATAGAGGAATCAATATGAAAAATAGTAAAGGTTTCACATTAGTTGAATTATTGGCAGTCATAGCTATACTTGCAATATTAGTACTTTTAGTAATACCTAATGTAATAAAAATATACAATAGTGCTAAAAAAGAGTTATTTATAACAGAAATTAAAACAGTTTTTAGTACTGTAGAGAAACAATATATCTCAGATAGTATTCATGGCAGCACTGGAAGTAAAATATATTGT
Source organism: uncultured Clostridium sp. (assembly GCA_964507635.1). Taxonomy (GTDB): domain Bacteria; phylum Bacillota_I; class Bacilli_A; order RF39; family UBA660; genus CAG-1000. The sequence goes on along the minus strand of CAZDPZ010000010.1, from coordinate 21,724 downwards.
AAGAGCTCAACTGATAGTCTAAATGCACTAGATTTAAAAGGGAATAATATATATTATTTTGTAAATACGGATAGTACTGGTAAGATAATTAATATTTCAGTATGGAATGATAAGTATAAGATTAGTAAATCTTCATCTCCAACAATAAACAATATAAGCACAGATGACATAACAACTCCAGATACTACTATGAATTGTACTGAAATAGTTACTACTGAGTATGCAACGAATAGTAATTGTTTTAAAGTAAATACTACTGGAGAAGCAATATTAGATTATTATGATACAGAAAATAATGTTGTAGGAGCTTCATCTTGTTCTAGAGATGTTATAATACCTAAAAAAATTAATAATATAAATATATTAGTCATCGGAGGAGATGCTTTTGAAGATAAGCAACTTACTTCGGTAATAATACCTAGTAGTGTAGAAGAAATAGGATACTGGGCTTTTGAAGACAATCAACTAAAAACAATTACTTTAAATGAAGGAATTAAAACAATCGGACACTATGCTTTCTGTAACAATATATTAGATAGTTTAACAATACCAAGTTCCGTTGTCTCAATTGGTAGACATGCTTTTAGAAATAATTACCTTCAAACAGTTATTTTTAAAGGTAATAGAACTGATATAACTATAGGCAATTGTGCATTTTATGGAGACAACCATTCATATAGTGTAAATAATATACGTTATTGTGGCGTCGAGTAATATATCAAAAAATAGCCACTTTTTTTATTTAACTATTTTATTTACTCCTATTATTCCTCCTAATATTGAAGATGATATTAAAGATAAGTAATATACTAAAGATGAAAAATTTAATCTATATAATATTAAAGATAGTATAGCAAATATAAAAGTTATTATGATTCCTATAATAAATCCATTTAAATAACCTTTTGTTTTTTTAATACTTGATATTCTCATTCCACTATAAAAATATAAAATTAATAATAATATATAGTTTACAATATTGAGTATTTTATAATTAAATACTTCATAATATCTAAATATTGATATAATAGCTAAATATATCATTAAAACTAATATGAATAGCAATGTTATTTTTAAATAATCTTTTACTTTTGACATATAAATCACCTAATTAATTATATTAATGTTTAAAAGTTTTATGTCCTATACATACTAATAATGGTGATGATATGGATTTAATTATAGTTATTTTAAGAACATTTTTCTTTTATATATTAGTTTTAATAGTATTTAGAATAATGGGAAAAAGACAAATAGGGGAATTATGTATACAAGATTTAGTATGTAGTATATTAATAGCTGAATTAGTTGCTATTGGAATAGAAAATTATAATGATAGTATTTTATATACAATTATTCCAATACTTTTACTTGTTGGTTTAGAGATACTTAGTGCATATGTATCAATTAAATGCAATAAATTTAGAAATATTATAGAGGGAGTACCTTCTTTAATCATAAATAGAGGGATAATTAATATTAAAGAAATGATTAAACAAAGATATTCATTAGATGACTTATTATTAGAACTAAGAAGCAATGGAATTAAAAATATTAAGGATATTGAATATGCTGTTTTAGAAAACAATGGAAAACTAAATATATTTAAATATAATTTTCTTGGAATTAATACCTCGTATCCATTTCCTCTTATATTAGATGGTATTATTCAAAAAGATACTTTAGAATATATAGAAAAAGATATAGATTGGTTAAATAATTATTTAAAAAAACATGATACATCAAAAGAAAATGTTTTTTATGCATTTTATAAAAATAATAAAATATTTATTATAAATAAGTAGTTACTTTAATGTTTTTTTAATAGCTATAAAATATAATATTGTTGAGCATACTAAGTTTATGATAATAGATAATATGTAACTATAAATTCCAATTTTTAGTAGTGATAAAATAACTATTGAAAGTAATCTTATTATCGAATTAGTTATTGTTACATATAATGATTTTTTAACTTGTCCAAGAGCCTGAAGAGCATTAGTTAGGGGGTATTCAATATAATATAATATTATAAATGGACTAAGCAGCCTTATATATTCTATGCCTTCGCTAGTATTATAAATAATTTTTAAAATAAACTTTGGAAATATAAAAATAACTATAGTACTTATTAATCCAATTAGTAAAGAAAAAATAACTATTTGTTTTATTCTTTTAATACATAATTTCTTATTTCCTAAACTATAATGCTTTGATAATTCTGGTATTAATGATGTAGACATATTTTGAGTTAAGAATTGAGGCATTAATAGAATGGACATAGCATAAGCATTTATAATTCCATATTCATGTATTATATAAAGTCTATCATATCCTACAAAAAGAAGTATATTAGTAAGTACTATAGGTTCTAAAAAATATGAAAAAGATCCTATTACTTTACTAGTAGTCGATGGAATAGAAAAATTCATAACATTTTTAATACTCTGAAAATTATAATTTTTAAGTATTAATTTTTTCTTAGGAGAGAATTTTATCATTATGATTTGAGATACTATTTCTCCTAATATATTTACTAATATTATAAAACAAATAGAATATATTAAATTTATCTTAACTATTTTTAATAAGAATAAAGATATTAATATTAGCCTTGTTACTTGTTCAAAAAAGTTTGATAACATATATGGCCACATATTTTGTTTTCCCCAGAAATATCCTTTTATAATTGATGATATACTTATAAATGGTAATGTAAAAGATATACAAATTATTGGAAAGTATAATTTAGGTTCATTTAATAAATTATTTGATAATATTGGTGAAAAAAATATTACTATTAATATAAGTATGATATTAGTAAATATTGAAAAAGGTATAATAGATGGAAATAACTTATTTGGATCGTCACTTTTTTCAGATATTATTTTAGATATAGCACTTGGATAAGAAAATATAGATAAAACAGTTAAAAAAGATATTGTAGGATTAAGAAGAGAATATAATGTTATTCCATCACTTCCTATTGTTCTAGTAATTATTATTTTAAGTATAAATCCTACTATTCTTGTAGAAGAACCTCCTATTAATAAAAGAAGAGTGGATTTCAAAAATATATTATTTTTTATTTTATTAAGCATAGTAAATATATGTTTGCAAAAAAAATATATATATGTTAAAATTAAATTACCTAAGAAGTAGTGTAGATTCAATAAACCGGCTATGTAATATTTTCGGGGGACTAATTAACTTTCTGTGTTGAATATTGCTTATGCAAGATCCTAATGGGGTTATGTGTCCTACCACCTCGTACGAAGTGCGAGTTTTATTACACTATGCTACTTACCTTAGGTATTTTTATCGAAATGGAGTCAAATATGAACTTAGATAGATTGATAAGTTTAATTGGTCTAGAAAACACTCTTAAAATCAAAAATTTAAAAATATTAATTTTAGGTCTTGGAGGAGTAGGTGGGTATACTATAGAATCTCTTTCTAGAAGTGGTGTTGGAACATTAACTTTAGTTGATGGAGATACTATAAAACCTAGCAATATTAATAGACAATTGATAGTTACTTCAAAGAATATTAATAAATATAAGACTAGAGAATGGAAAAAGAGAATCAAATTAATTAATAAAAATGCTATTGTAAATATAATAAATTGTTATATAACAGAAGAAAATATAGAATGTTTATTTAGTGAACAATATGATTATATTATTGATGCTTGTGACACAACAAAAGTAAAAGTTAAATTAATTCAAATGTGTCATGAAAAAAATATTAAATTAATTTCATGTATGGGAACAGCCAATAAATTAGATGCTAGTGCACTTTATATAAGTACATTAGATAAAACAGAGTATGATCCATTAGCTAAAAAAATAAGAAAAGAATTTAGTAAAAATAAAGATATTATGCAAGGTGTAACTGTTATAACATCAAGGGAAAAAGCGAGTAATAAAATAGTACTTGGATCTACTTCATATGTTCCTGCAGTAGCAGGGTTACTCATAACTAGTTATATTATAAATGATGTAATAGAATAAAAGAACGAAGTTTATCTTCGTTTTTATAATGATTTATTATTTGTACTTGGTAATATTAACATATTACTTTGCAATAACTCATCTTGAGTTTTACTAATTCTTTCATTTTGTTTTAAAAATTCATTTATACACATTCTTCCATCTATATATGAATGACTTAAAGACCCGGTGTTCGTTTTAGTATTTAAAAAGCTTTCACTATATATTTTAGCAAGATAAGGATCTAATAATCCATATCCATCTTTTAAGAATTCCGATATTTTTTTGCAACTATTTTCTTTATCTTTATTATCTATTGCAACATAGTATCCAGGATGTGGAGTTCTCAATACTACTCCTTTATTTATGTATGAATAATCTTTTGAACACTTATCTGTAGTAAAAAACTGTCTATAACTAGGATCTATTAAAAATATAGCATTTTTTCCTTCAATATTTATTTCTGCTGTTAAAAAAGAATGGCCAATGATATAGTCATTATAAAATGTATGTTGTGTTTGAGCACTATGTAAATTGACTTTTAAAGAGTTTAAATAATGATATGCAATAGAAATACACACATCACATTTATTTTCAAAGGTAGCATCTTTAATATCGCTATAAAACATTTTTCTAATTTTATAGCAAAGAACGCCTAATAAATAATTAGCATCTTCAGATGTAATAGAGTTATTTGATAGTAAATTTGATTCTATACTATTTATTTTTTCTTCATCAATTGTTTCATATTCATTCGGTTGTGAGTCAATTATAAATTCTTTCATTTTTTCTCCTTTATTTGTTTATTAAACTCATACATTTGCTTTTCATATTTATTATTTCTTGGTGTATAGTATCTAACTCCATTGAGTGAATCTGGTAAGTATTGTTGTTCTACCCAATAATTATTATAATTGTGAGGATATTTATATCCAAGATAAGGACTTTTTAAATAACTTGGTATTATTCCACTTTTACCAGCATTTACATCTCCTATAGCTGCTTCTATAGCACAATTAGCTGAATTACTTTTAGGACTAAGTGCCATATCTATTACAGCAACACTTAAAGGCTTTACTATTTCCGGGTATCCTATGATTTCACATGCTTTTATAGCATTTAATACTTTAACACCAATCATTGGATTGGCAAGACCTATATCTTCATAAGCTATTACTAACATTCTTCTATATATTGATTCAAAATCTCCTGTTATTATTAATTTAGCCAAGTAGTGTAGGGAAGCATCTACATCACTTCCTCGAATACTTTTTTGAAACGCACTCAACATATCATAGTGACCATCTTCATCTTTATCTGTAAAAAAAGATGGAGTGTTATTAAGTTTAATAATATTTTCTATTGATACTTCTTTATTATATCCATAATATGAAAACTCTACTAAATTATATGCATATCTTATATCTCCAGCAGAGTGGGATGCTATATATTTAATTGTTTTATTGTCCATTTTAATATCATTAAATACTTCTTTTATTCTTTTTAATCCTTTTATAATATCATTTTCATCTAATTCATAAAGTTCTATTACTTGACATCTGCTTCTTATAGCTGGATTAACACTATGAAATGGATTAGAAGAAGTAAGTCCAATTAACGTAATAATACCACTTTCTATATAAGAAAGTAATATATCCTGTTTATCTTTATTCATTCTATGTATTTCATCAACTATTAAGATAATATTTCCATACATTTTAGCTTCTTCAATTACAACTTCAAAATCTTTTTTTGCATTTATAGTAGCATTTAATGTACGATATCTTAATCCTAAATCATTAACTAATGCATAAGCTATAGTTGTTTTTCCAATACCACTTTTACCATAAAAAATAATATTAAATAAAACTTTGTTTTTAACTAAATTGCTTAATACTTTATCTTTTCCAATTAAATGAGTTTGACCAAGAACATCATTTAGATGTTGAGGTCTCAATTTATTTTGAAGTAACTCCATTTTTTTCACCTATATATATTCTATCAGTTTTTAGTGTAAAGATAAAGAAAAAAACTATATTATTATGTTAATTTGTATTATAATTAATTTATGATTGGTATAGAAAATAAAGAATATATTGAAGATTTTATAACTTATCTTAAAATCGATAAACACTATTCAGATAATACAATTGATTCTTATGAAAGAGATTTAAGAGAATTTTTAGTATACACTAATAAAGAAATTATAGATGTTACTAAAAAAGATATAGATAATTATGTATTATTTATTATACAAAAATATAATGAAAATACTATAAATAGAATAATATCAAGTATTAGAAGTTTCTATAAATACTTGTCAATATATAAAGGTTTTATAAATATAAGCGAAGATGTAGAATGTTTAAAACGTAGAAGCAGATTACCAAAATATTTAACAATTGAAGAGGTTGATAAACTATTAAATATTAATTTAGATACTCCATTTGATTATAGAAACAAAGCTATATTAGAGACAATGTATTCTACTGGACTCAGAGCAAGTGAAGTGATTAGTTTGGAACTTCAAAATGTAGATTTAGATAATATGGTAATTAAGGTATTAGGCAAGGGAAGTAAAGAAAGAATAGTACCATTAAATAATGTTTCAATAAAATATTTAAAAATATATATAGAAGAATATAGAGAAAAATTGTTTGTTAAATCACATCCAAGAAGTGATATTTTGTTTATGAATAATCATGGGATGAAGATGACTAGACAGGGATTATATAAGATTATTGGTAAGATAGCATCGGAAAAAAATATAGATAAGAAAATAACTCCACATATATTAAGACATAGTTTTGCAACGCATTTAATAGAATGTGGAGCTGATATAAGAAGTGTTCAAGAATTATTAGGTCATGAAAATGTTATTACTACAGAAGTATATACTCATTTAGCATCAAATATAATTAAAGAAAATTATAATGAATACTTTAATAGAAGTAAGGAGGGTTAGTGTATGTTTAAAAGAATATTTTTAGTTGTTATGGATAGTGTAGGAATTGGCTCATGTGATAACGAAGATGAAGGAGCTAATACACTATTACATATAGTTAATAATAAATCATATAATTTAGATGTTTTAGAAAAACTAGGATTACTTGCTTTGATAGGATATGAAGAAAAAGACATTAGAGGATTATATATGAAAGCTAAACCTTTAAATAAAGCAAAAGATACTTTAAATGGTCACTATGAAATGATGGGTGCTATTAGTGCTTCCCCATATAAAACTTATCCTAATGGATTTCCAAGCGAATTAATTGATAAAATTAAGCTTTCTACAAACATGAATGTTATAGGGAATGTTAGTGCTTCTGGTACAAAAATTATTGAAGAATTAGGTGAAATGCATATGAAAACCGGATCTTTAATAATATACACTTCAGCAGATTCAGTACTACAAATAGCTGCTCATGAAGATATAGTACCTGTAGAAAAACTATATGAAATATGTGAAATAGTTAGGAAAATAACAAGTAGTGATGAATATAAAATAGCAAGAATAATAGCAAGACCTTTTACTGGAAGACCAGGTAATTTTACAAGAATTTCTAAAAGACATGATTATGCATTAGACCCGCCTATAAATGCACTTGATTTATTAAATAAAAATAATGTTAAAACAATTGCTATTGGAAAAATATCAGATATATTTAATAATAGAAGTATTACTACATCTATAAAAACAACTAATAATATAGATGGTATGATCAAACTTATTGATTTTGCTAAAGGTAATTTTGAAGGATTATTATTTGCTAATTTAAATGATTTTGATTCATTATATGGGCATAGAAGAGATAAAGATGGGTATTTAAAGGCTTTAGAAGAATTTAATTATTATTTACCAATATTTCTTAAAAATTTAAAAAAAGACGATCTATTAATTCTTTGTGCAGATCATGGTAATGATCCTACATATAAAGGTACTGATCATACAAGAGAATATGTTCCGATTATTTTATATAATATCTTATTTAAAAAAGGAAAAAGATTAAATGATAGAGAAACATTTGCTGATATTGGAGCTACAATATTAGATAATTTTAATATAGAAAATAATCTTGGTATAGGATATTCTATATTTAATGAATTAAGGAATAAATAATGAAAGATTATATTATATCTATGGGAATAGTAATTATATTAATAATTGTTACAGTTTGTATATCGTTTTATATAGTTACTAAAAGGGATGTAGAAAACAATAAAGAAAATAATGACTATATCATTATTAATAATAATTAGTATGTAATTAGAAGGTCAAATGGAAAAAATAGAATTAAATAAAGAATATATAGTAGATATTATAGATGAAGATAATATAGGACATGGTATAGCAAAGTTAAATAACTATGTTATATTTGTTTTATATGCTCTAAAAGATGAAAAAGTTAATATTAAAATTGAATCTATTAATTCTAGATATGCTACCGCTTCAATAGTAAAAATAATTAAAAAGAGCAGTAAAAGAGTAGATGAAATATGTAAGTGTTTTAATGACTGTGGTAGTTGTTCTTATTTAAATATTGATTATAATGATGAAAATAATAAGAAAATAAATGAAGTAAATAAACTTTTAAATTTAAATATAAAAGAAATTAAAACAAATAATGAATATTATTATAGAAATAAAGCTATTTTTCATATAAATAATAATAAAATTGGATATTATAAAGAAAAAACTAATAATATTATTGAATTTAATGAATGTTTACTTCTAGACAAAAGAATTAATTCAATTTATAAGTACTTTAAAAGCCAAAATTTAAATAATATAGACTCAATACTTATAAGAACTAGCAAAGAAGAAATAATGGTAAAATTAGACTCTAAATTATCTTATTATGATTATAATGACTTAATAAATAAATTTAAAATTGATTCACTTTATCTAAATGATAAATTATTATATGGTAAAGAATATATTATCGAAACAATTAATAATTATAGTTTTAGTATATATCCTGAGTCTTTTTTTCAAATAAATAGAGAAAATATGATTATAATGTATGATACTATTAAAGAATATGCAGGAAATGGTAATAATTTATTAGATTTATATTGCGGTACTGGAACCATAGGTATTTATTTAAATAAAAATTATAACACTGTTACTGGTATTGAAATTAATGAAAGTTCTATTGAAAATGCTAATATAAATAAAAAACTTAATAATTTAGATAATATTAATTTTATTTTAGGTGATGCATCTATTGCTTCGAAAAAAGAATATGATACTATCATTATAGATCCTCCTAGAGTAGGGGTATCAAAAAAAGTAATTAATTATTTAAATACTTCTAACTCTAATAATATTATTTATGTATCATGCAATCCAAATACTTTAAAAAGAGATTTAGAATTACTTACTAATTACAAAATAGATAAAATAACTTTAATAAATATGTTTAATAAAACAAAACATATTGAATGTGTAGTCAAACTAATAAAAAAGATATCTTATTAATAGATATCTTTTCCATATTAACGACTTCTTGAATTAGAAGTGTTACTCTTACATCTAGAATTGCTTCTTGCTTGAGTTTTTCTTGCTCTACTTCTAGAATTACTCCTAGCATTATTTCTAGCGTTAGTCACTTTAATCACCACCTAATATTATTATGGTAATTAATTATAAATAAATGTATATTATTTTAATATGAGAATGGAAATATTTGGTCCTTTATTATTATCTTTTATAGCAGGATTATCTACTATATTAGGAAGTATTCTTATTTTTATTAAGTTTAAGAAAGTAGGGGAAGTAATAGTTTTTTCTCTTTCTTTTTCATTTGGAATAATGATTCTTATTTCTATATTTCATTTAATACCAGATTCATCAATTATTTTAATTAATAAATATGTATATATTATGGATTAATAATTATATTTCTTATATTTATGTTAGGATACTTATCAATAAATAAAATAGATAAAAGTATATCAAATAAAAATTCTTCATTATATAGAGTAGGGCTACTCTCTTTTATATCTTTAATTCTTCATAATTTTCCAGAAGGAATAGCTGTCTTTATTGGTGCTATAAGTAATATTAATATAGGTATAAAATTATGTTTGGGAATTATGCTACATAATATTCCTGAAGGAATAATTATTTCTATGCCATTATATTATAGTGGTGTTAGTAAAAAGAAAGTAATATCTTATACAATGCTATCAGGTTTATCTGAACCAGTTGGAGCTTTATTATCATATATATTTCTATATAGATATATAAATAATGTATTATTATCATATATATTAATTTTCGTTTCAGGATTAATGATTAGTTTATCAATTAATAATATTTTAAAAGAAGCATTAAAATATAATAAAAAACAATATATTCTTTATGGAATTATTGTTTCTATTGTTATATTTTTTATATTAAATTTAGTTACAAGTTAACATAATATATAGTAAATAAATTTTATTTCTCTTTTCTAGTATTTATGAAAGGAGTTTTTATTTATGTTACAAAATGTTCGTGTTGTTTACGTTGCTAGGTATGATTTTAAAAATGATGATACTGGTGAAGTTATTCGTGGTTGTAAAGTTACTTATTTATCTGTAGATCCATTTGATGAAAAAGATAATAAAGGATATAAAACTAATACTATTAATTTAGCTTATGAAAAATTTAAACTTTTTGAAAATGTTGCTTTTCCTGTTGATTGTCAAGTAGAATTCGATATAATTGATGCAAATAAAAAACCTAAAGTTTTAGATATAAAAGTATTATAATATCTTTTTTAGAGAGGGGGGGTTTATTATTTTACTTTTAGAGTCTTCAAATAATTTTTCAAAAAAGTTAACAGATTTACAATTATCAAATATTATTAAAGAACAAAATAAAAATTATAATGAAATTAGTAATTGTATTTATTCTTCTTTAACTTCACTTGAAAAAAATTTATTTGAAAATATCATTAATAAAAGAGGTTGCTATTTATCAGATATTTCTCAAGTTAGTAATGGAAAATTTATTACTATATTTATTTCTGAATTTGAGTTACAATATATTGAAAAAATTCACACTTCTTCTTATTATGAATTTACTTTTAAACGTTCTAATGGAAATTTAGAAGTAAAGAATTATAACTTTTTTCCTAGACTTATTGAAAAAGGTCCTTATGATACATTTGATATTATTGATTGTATTGGTTGTCATAACGGATTTGGTTGGGAAGTTGTTAATGCTAGAGAAGTTATAAAACAATTTAGTTATCAAGAAGTGCTTTATTAAGCACTTCTGATATAATTATATTTATGAAAGGAGTGGTTCCAATGTTAATTATGGCAGCTGCTACAGCAGCAGAAGTAACAACCGTATTAGAAGCACTAGGTTCTGTTTATACGTTCTTAGTTGGTCAAATCGGTGAAATTGTTACTTTAATTATGTCACAACCATTGTTATTAATACCTATCGGTATAACAATTGGTTATGTTATTTTTAGATTTTTTAGAATGATCTTTAAATTAGCATAATTAAATGAGGGGCTTTTATTATGAAAAAAAATTTAATTAATTCACTACTTTTAGATACATCAAATTTGTTAGCTTATGTTAATACTACTGATGATTTATTAGTACTTGAATTATTTGTTAATTTATTACTATCACTAAAAAAAGAATGTATTAATCAGGAGTGTGGTATTAAATGATATACTATTTGCTTGGTATTTTTACCAGTTCAACTTTTTTATTTTTATTTTTTATTTTAAAATTTTGTTTAATTCAAAAAGAAAAAGTTCAAAAAATATCTACACATAAAGAAGAAAAGATTAATGCTGTTATTGATGATAATAAAAAAATTGATAAAGCAGAATTCTTTAGATAGGAGTTGTTATGAAAAATAAGTTTTTTATAATTCTATTAAGTGTATTTTCCTTTTTCTTTTTTTCGTGTTCTATAAATGCAAGTACAAATTTTACTATTAATTATGATATTCATGATCATTTTAATTATTTTTATGAACAAAAAAATAATACTGTTTTATATCAATATTTACAAAGTCAAGGTTCTGGTCTTATTGATACTATTAATTCTTATTTTTCTACTTATAATCTTTCTGGTTCTAATATTTTTATAACTAATGTTGATGATTGTTTTTTTAATTGTTCTGACATTCCTTTAAACACTTCATATATTATTTATTCTTCTTATTATATGCCTAAAATTTCTTTTTCTTCCAACGGTTTACTTAGTTTATATTTTGCTCGTAATAACGATAATACTCCTTTAGGTTCTGTTTATTTCGATTCTAATATGAATTATATTTCTTCTTCATATCATCTTATGGTCACTAATAATGCTTATACCATTTTTGATTTTGATTATATTGATTTATCTGATACTAAATTTTCTTATTTGTTAAGTCTTTTATATTATTCTAGTTCATCTAATTTTTTTACTTATACTAGTAATTCTATTACTCCATCTTTAAGACTTAATAAAATTATTTTGAATTCTAATTCTTCTTATGTCACTAATGATTATGATAGTTGGTTTACTAGTTTTTTTCAATCTTTGAAAAATACTTTTTCTTCTCATGGTGTTAATACTTCTCCTTCTTCTTTTGGTCTTAATTATTTAAATTCTAACTATTATATTTCATCTTCTCACGGAGCTATCGGATTATTTAATATTCTTAATTATACATCTTCTTCATCTGTTACTATTCCTAATAATTATTCTTCTGTTTCTTTTTCTTTATCATCTCCTTTAAAATTATTTCCTACTTCATCTTGTTCTTTATCTGATTATGCTTTATATTATTTTTCTAATAGTTCTTCTTCTTTTGATTTGATACTTCATTCTGTTACTAATGATTCTATTTCTTATCTTGGTTCTTATAATTCTACATATACATCTCCATCTGGTATTATTATAAAAATTAACCCTTTATCTTTATTATCTAGTGAAGATAGTTCTGGTTATGTTACTTTACCAGATTCTGATTTTATTAAATATACTTATAATTTTAATTCTTATGATAATTTTTACAACTATTACGTTTATTATAATCCTAATTGTTATATTTCTTCTTCTAATTATGAATCAGTTTCTTGGACTAATCCAGTTACTTCTAATGTTATTTTTTATGATGATTCTTATGCTAATTGGTCTGATCCTGTTAATGTTAATTCTAGTAATACTTCTAATTTAATTACTGATTCCGATTTAGTTACTTATATTTCTGGTGCTTGGAGTGGTGCTAAATCATTTATAAATGCTGGTCTTCAAATTGTTACTTTAAGCACTTCTTTATTTTCTAGTTTACCTAGTGAGGTTGGTTCTATTCTTATTTGTATGTTTTCTGTTTGTATCGTAATTATAGTGTTTAAAATATTTAGAAGTTAGGGAGGCTTATAATATGGAAATAGAGAGTTTCTATGAATTTAGTAGATTTATATTAGGTGATTTACCTACACAATTTCAATTTCTTAATGCAGTTTTTGCTTTTATGCTTGCATTTGTTTTTGTTTTTGTTGTTTTATCTTTATTTGTTTATCTTTATAAATGGGCTACTAATTGGTGGTAATTATGGAAAATGTTTTATTATGGATTTTTGATTTATTTTCTTATTTAGTTTCTTCTTGTTTATCTTTTAAAATTTTAGGCGAATTTTCACTTTTACATTTAATTCTAGGCTTTATGTTATTAAGTGTTTTATTTAAATTTTTTACTTTTGGCGAAAACAATACTAATAGTTATATAAATACTGGTATTAGATCTTATCGTAATTTTGAAAATTCAAAAGATAAAAATATTTATATTAATTCTCATACAGGTGAGGTTAGGAGGAAGAAATGAAAAAAGTTGTTTTTTTACTATTATTATTTATTTTTTCTATTCCTAATTTATTCGCTAGTACTTATTCTTCTTGGAGTCACGAATCGGTTACTTCACTTCCTACTGCTGATAGTTCTACTTTAAATAAAATTTACGATTATAATAATAAATATTATATTACTTCTGAGGTTCAAGGTGGTTTACGTAACTTACAATCTGGTGATAATATTAATTCATTTTACTTAGATTTTGGTTATGATTTTTCATCTCATACAAATGAAGAAATTTTTAATTATTTTTTTAATTCTTTTACTGAAAGTGGATTATCTTTTACTTTAGGTTCTACTTCATCTTATTCTCTTATTTCAATATATTATTCACGTACTACTGGTAATTCTTCTGCTTCTGTTTTTAAAACTGTTAATTGTAATTCTACTTTTGATTCTTATATTTTTAATTCTTATAAATGGATTTATCCCGATCGTTGGTTTTTTCTTAATAATAGTGTTGATAATCTCGTTACTTGTGATAGTTACTTTACTATTGGTAATAATATTGATATTACTTCAATACTTTATCCTTATATTTATATTTATTCAGATTCTACTTATTCTTGGATTGAAATTTCTTACTATGATTGGTATGAATTTAATGATATTATTGATTCTGATTTTTATTTATTTTATTCTTTTAATGATATTAGTTCTTTTAATATTCTTTCTTGGGTTGATTTTAGTACTTTTAGTGATTTTCAAAAATTAGTTATTGTTTTAGGATTTAATATTTTATTTCTTGGTATTATAGGTTTATTTATTTATTTAATTTTAAAAACTATTAATAAACTTATATCTATGTTATTTTAGAAAGTTGGTTGTTATATGGTTAATTTTATTTTTTTAAGAGGTTATAGTGTATGAGTGTTATTTATGTAGGTGGTGTTCCTGGTAGTGGTAAAACTTTATTTACTACTTATCTAATGAGAAAAAAATTCCGTAAAGAAAACAGTATTTTAAAACGTATATTTTCAAAAAAAAGATATATTAATATATTTTCTAATTATCCTATTTGTTTAGATAAAAAACGTAATTCTTATAAGATTAATCTCAATGATTTTTATAGATATAATAAACATGTTCCCGACTGTGATATTGTATTTGATGAATTTCAATCTTATTTTGATTCACTTGATTATAAAAATTTTCCTAGGATTATTGCTAAAAATTTTCAATTTCATCGACATTTTGGTATCCATGATATTTATGTTGTTTCTCAACATCCTAGTAGGATTGTTAAACAAGCTAGAATTCTAATTAATGAATTTTATCAAATTGTTAAATTTATTCGTTTTCCTTTATTTCTTGGTGTATTCAGATATAATATCTATTATAATTTCGAAGATTACGGTCGTTCTGTTAAGGTCAATAAAAAAGAAGTTCAATATGATTTTAAAAAAAAGATTCGTTTTTTCTTTTATAGACCAGTATTTAAAGCATATAACACGAAATATTTACGTGCTTTAGTTGATGATAAACCTTATATTCATACTGATACTTATTTAAGTACGGATTTATCTTTAGAAGATATTTTAAAAAATTTTAATATGAAATAGAGCTTGTATGCTCATACTATGAGCTACAAGCATGAGGAGTTAATTTATGAAAAAGACATTAAAAAAAATGTCTTCAGCCCCCCTCACTAATAGGGGGGTAGTAAAGACATTAAAAAGTGATTTAAACCTTTTGTTTGATTGGGTTCAAGCCACAATTTTTCCTAATAATTTTTATGATAATATTTTTTCTATATTTTTTAGGTTATTTGGTATTAAAAAAGAAGAAGTTTTATTAGATGAGTTTCCACCTCATTTTGGTTATTCTAGGTGTTATTCTTATAGACACATTTGTATCTTTTCTTCTGATAGGGAAGATATGGGCTATCATATTTATTTAACTGGAACTGGTTGCCGTGATTTTGAAGAACTAGGTATTACTTATCGTGATTTATTTGAAAAGTTGTTTAGTTTTTCTTGTCATTTTACTAGAGTTGATGTTAGTTTTGATAGTTTTAGCAACAAATATTTTACTTTAAATCGTGTTAAATCTTGCATTGATAAAGTTGAAGTTATATGTAAATTTCGTTCTTCCTTATCTTTTATCAAAGATGATCTTATCAATTGTGATAATATTGGTTATACTATTTGGTTTGGGAGTAGGGCTAGTAACATTCAATTTGTCTTTTATGATAAATTAAAAGAAAGAGTTAATAATGCTAATGTGGATATATCTAGTGATATTACATCTTGGTATCGTTTAGAAATGAGGTTTAGAAATGAAAAAGCAGACAATGTTATTCTTAATTACATATATCTTCTTGATGACTTTAATAATTATATTCTTGGTTTAATTAATAACTATATTAGTTTCAGAGTTAGAAGCGATTCTGATAATAAACGTTCTCGCTGGAAATACCAAAAATGGTGGAGTAGGTTTATTTCTGATGTTCCTAAAATTCGTTTTGTTAATTGTCCTATTGAATACTCTATTACTAAAAAAAAGAATTGGCTTAATAAAGATTGTTCTTTTTCTGCATTTTGTGTTTTAATGGCTGATATCAAAGATTTTTCTGTAGATAATATGTTATCTAGTTTCTTGTATGAATTCTTCAAATTTGGCTCTAAAAAGTTGTCTAATAAGGAATTACAGTTTATTAATCAATATAGAATACGTAATAATTTAATTCCTATAACTTTTGAAGATGTTACAGATTTCATTAATGATATTAAACAAATTATTATAAAAAAATAATTTTTTAATTAAAAATGTTTTTATACCTTTTTTTTATTTATGTAATTGACAATAGGTGATAAGTGATACAATTTTTTTAGAAAAGATACTTTATATCTTTCTTTCTATTTAATATTTATATCTTTTCTTACATCTTTTCATTCACGCAATCAGGTTCCTGTTGTCAATAGAATAAATAAAAAAAATAAGACCTTAAATGTATGAGGGGCTGATCATTTCACATCATGAAAATTAAGAATTGCAACTTAAAAATTCACATTGTGAATTTTTTTGTTGTGCTTTTGCTTTTTATTTTTTCTTCCAATTCTTTATTTTTATGATAAAATTTTTAAGCTACTCATAATTATATTGCTTTTTTAAATTTTATCGTTTATAATTTTTATATAATGAAAGTAGGTGTTATATCTTATGGAGTCTGTTTTTTATACAATTATTATTATTATTTCTTTTTTACTAGTTCTTTTATTTTTATCAGTTTTAAAAACTTTTATATCACTTTTAATATCTATTACCGAATATTTTAATTTAAAAAATAAATTATTACAAAATCAATTAAATATGAATGAAACTAATAATTAATATTGACTTTTTTATATTTCTATTATATTATATTTTTAGAAAAGAGATTTTTATGTTTTCTTTACCTAATAAGTTAACATAATATATATTATTAAAAGTTATAATTTAACTATTTTAAACTTTTCTTGATTGTATTTCAGCCATTCTATTTAATACTTCTGATGCATTCTCTCTAGAGATTTCAGTATATCCTAATTCTTTTAATGCTTGTATCTTTGTAGTATTAAGTTGTTGTGTACGTCCTAATTTTTCTTCTTTATCATTTTCAATCTCTTGAACAAATCTATTATGAGATTCAGTTAATCTACTACGAGATGCTCCACCATTATTATAAAGATTAAATGCAGTAAATATAATACTTTCTAATATGAATTGTTTTGTTTCATTAAATTTAAACTCCATGGGAGAAGTAAATCCTGTTTTCTTAGATAGATATCCAAATATATATTTAATCTCAGGAACATTATCTAAAGACTGTAATACATGATATAAATAAAGAAATGTATAATATGTATCTTTATTTTTTTCTTCTGTAAACTTTTCTTTAATTAAAAATAATAAATCATTTAATAATTCTTGTTCATCTTTATTAAGATTTTTATAATTAATATTTTGAACACTAAAGTCTTTAACATTTTGATTAAGTCTAGCTTCAACATTTTCCAAATATTCACTATTAATTTTAATATTATTTAAAGATTTTTCGCTACCATCCTCAATATCAAGTAATTTTAATAATAGTATTCTCTTCTCTTGTGGCCATTTAGTTAAAGAATCAAGTTCTAAATAATTATAAATCATTTGTCTTGAAACTCCTAAATATTTTGCTAACTTTACTTTGGATACCCCTATTTCACTTAATACTTTATTTAATTCTTTCATTCTATCTATTTAACACTCCTATCGTATATACTAATTGTATAACACTTTACAAATTATTGTCAATAGAAAACAAGTTATTTATTTTAAATACCAAAGTGTTTGATTATTTTTCCTTACTTCTTTAATTATTCCGCCCATTAGACACTCTTCACCTAGATATATAACACATGCTTGTCCTGGAGTAATTGATTTACCATCCACATATTTTACTTTTAAGTTTCCATCATCTGTGTATTCTATAGTAACTGGTATATCTTCACTCCTATATCTAAATTTTGCAGTAGCGAATGTTGGATTTTTACTTGAAATATGATTTACATTTTCAATTATTGCCTCGTCTGATAACAAATATTTTGAATCATTACCATAAGCTATATATAATATATTCTTTTTAGAATCTTTACCACATACATAATGCCTTTTTTTATCTCCACTAAGTCCAACATTTTTTCTTTGGCCGATAGTATAATTCATTAAGCCTTTATGTTCCCCTACTTTATTAAGAGTTTCTATATCTATGATATCTCCAGTTTTCCCTTTTAAATAATTAGATACAAATTCTTGATAGTGTCTTTCTCCAATAAAACATATACCAGTAGAATCTTTTTTATCATATACTGGAATATTATTTTCTTTTGCTAGTGCTCTTACTTCACTTTTATATAAATGTCCTATAGGAAATAATACATCTTTAAATTGCTCTTTTGGTACTTGGGATAAAAAATATGTTTGATCTTTATTACTATCTACTCCTCTTAATAATTTATTACCAATAATTCTAGCATAATGGCCTGTTGCTATTTTATCAGCACCTAATTTTTTTGCTTCTTTTATAAACAAATCAAATTTTATATACTTATTACACATAATATCAGGATTTGGTGTTCTTCCTAATTCAAGCTCATTTAAAAAATATTTAAATACATTATCCCAATATTCTTTAATAAAGTCTACTCTATAAAGTGGAATACTTAATTCATCACATACTTTTTTAGCATCAGCATAATCTAATTCTTGAGGACATACTCCATCAGTAATACCTTCTGGATCATTATTAATATTAGAATCCCAATTTTTCATAAATAATCCTACAACATCATATCCATTTTGTTTTAATAATAATGCTGAAACTGCTGAATCTACTCCGCCACTCATTCCTACTACAACTTTCATATAATACTCCTTAGGCATATTATACAATAAATTTAAGTAAAAATGAACTAATATATATTTCTATAATACTACTTATTATTAATACTAGTATAAATATTAAATAAATATATATATAGTTTTTATAAAATATTTTAAAATTTATACTTTTATTTTTTTTTATAGAATTAATTGTTTTAACAGAAATATTAATAGCATAATAACTCATTAATAAATATATAAATTCATTTATTAACTTATGAGGAAACAGTAATATTAAAGCATATAAGAAACCTTTTATATTAAAACAATAAACTAATCCTGAAATTAAAAAACCGTTTAAAAAGCCTCTAAATATAATTATAAATGGTATTATAAATGAGAATATTAAAGTAATACCCGATAAAAATATAATACTATTTATTTTTATATTACTTATTATTGATTTAAATAATCCATTAGTGTAATTAAATGAATTATTTTCAATTAATGAAAAATAATTATTCATGTTATTTATAAATTTATTTAAATCTTCCTTGTCACTTATAATAAAAATAATAATACCAAGTATTATTCCAAATATAAAGTTAAACATAATGATTTTAAATAATTTACTTTTAATTATATTCATACTAATAATATAAAAGGTCTTTATTTTTTATTCCAAATATAATATAATATTATTATGAGGTTAAGAAATGGCAAAAAATAAAAATAAAGATATTAGAAAGAAAATACTTGCTTGGATTATGTTACTTGTAATGTTAGGTAGTGCTCTAACTCTAGCATTATCTGTATTGTTTGGATAAAAAGTCCCTTAAATAGGACTTTTTATTTTAATATTTTTTTTACTTCTTTTTTAATTTTTTTTAAATATTCTAATATATTTTTCATTATTCACCTATTATATAATATTATATTTATAAAAAGTTATAAATAAAAAAAGCCTAAAGCTTTATATTTTATTATGGTGGACCGTTAGGGACTTGAACCCTAGACCCATCGATTAAGAGTCGATTGCTCTACCAACTGAGCTAACGGTCCATTAAATTTCAGTGAATAATTTAATTCACATGGAATATTCTAGCATACTTTTTAATAAAAATAAAGAATTATTTAATATTTCTTATCACTTCTCCATTTTTTGGTGTATAGTTATATAATTCAAATAATTTTGAAATACTTACTATTTCATATCCCATGCTTCTTAAAGCAGGTATACTCATTTTAACTGCCTCTAATGTTTCTTTATATGTATCGTGCATTAATACTATACATCCATCACAAGCACTACTAATTATATTATTATATATTTGATCAGCATCTCTCACTAACCAATCTTTTGTATCTATATTCCATAATATAATTGGATACTCAATTAAACTTTTAACAGTACTATTAATACTTCCATAAGGTGGTCTTACATACTTTATATAGTCATCAGTTATTTCATTAAACAGTATAGAAGTGGAATTTACTTCATTTAGTATTTCATCATTAGATAACTTTGTAAGATATTTGTGAGAATAAGTATGTGAAGCTACTTCACTATTAGATTCATATATTTTATTAACTGTATCAGACAAATATTTCATTTTATTTCCAAGCATGAAGAATGTTGCACTGACTGCATTCGCTTCTAAAGTATCAAGTATTTGTAATGTATAATCACTTGGTCCATCATCAAAAGTAAAAGCTATTAATTTTTCATTTTCATCATAAGTTTGTTCTTCAAAATTAGTTTTTTCATCAAAACTTATTGTAATATAAGGAATATAATCAATATCATTAAATTTTATATCATTAAAATATACTATTATTGTATCATCACTTATAATGTAAGTGTGATTATCTACATTTGAATAAGAAACTAAATCATAAATAATCTTTGAATACTTATTATATGTTATTGTATTTATTTCATTACTTAAGTAATCTTTATCATATATTGATGATATATATGATAATTCATTAGTATCTAGATTTATTAGGATATTTTTATATTTTATGTTACTATCAATAGAATTTTCAATATTAAAAACTATATTTACATAATTGTCAAAATAATATAGTTGATATGAAATATCTAATATTTTTTGTGTTTTATCAAATGTTTTGAAGTTTTTAACGTAACTATATATATAATTTGTAATTATTTTATCAACTTCATTTATTTTAAATCTAGGGTAATCAACATTTATTGATGTTAATTCATCACTATAAGTTATATTTGATGATATAACTGTATTTACATCATCTTTTTTTTCATCTTCTACTATAAAATTAGATACTATTGCTAAAGTTATAAGTAATATAGATGAATAAATAAAAAATTTATAAAAATTTGTTTTGTAATTAATAAACATCATATATTTCTTCTCCTATTAATATTATATATAAATAATACCATATTTTATAAGAAAATAAACAATTTTTGATAAAAAATGTTGAAAATGACATTTATTTATGTTATTATTAATTGGCGATGGACCTTTAGCTCAATTGGTTAGA
>CAZDPZ010000009.1:0-22696 GCA_964507635.1 uncultured Clostridium sp. | reverse complement strand
ATTGATCATGAAATATTAAAAAATAAATTAAAAAAATATATTAAAGATAAAAAATCTTTGGAAATTTTATATAATATTATAGATAGTACGAATGAACCTTATATAAACAAATGTATTAATGAAACTAAAAACATAGAGATTGCAAAACTAAAAGATTATAAGAGCAAACTAAACGTTAGTGATATACCAGTGTACTGTTTAGGTAAAGGACTTCCTATAGGGAATATGACTAGTCAATTTTTAGCAATATTTTATTTAAATGATATTGATCATTATATTAAAGAGATATTGGGGTGTAAGTATTATATTAGATACATGGATGATTTAATTATAATGGATAAAGATATTAATAAATTAAAAAATATATTGAATATAATAACTAATAAACTATATGAATATAAATTAATAACTAATAAAAAAACTAGAATATATAATTTAAGAAATGGATTTAGTTTTTTAGGTTATTTTTTTATTTATAAAAATAAATTAATAATTAAATATAATAATAGAACTATTAGGAGGGTAAGTAGAATACTCAATAATGAATTTAAATATAATTATAATTTATATTATAAAAGTATTAGAAGTTATAAAGGTTATTTTATGAAAAGTAATACTACACTTAAAAATAAGTATATTATTAATGAATTGAACTTATTTGATAAGTATATTAATATTAAAAATGACAATAATATTGATAATATTTTTATTAGATATAAGAATAAATATTATAGTTATAATGGTAATGAATGTACTAAATATGAAGTAAGTTATAAGGGTAAAATAATATATAAATGCGAAAATCTTTGAATTAATGTATTGTTTTTGGAAGGCAATGATGTGTTTAAATATTAATAGTTCTTGGATAAATATTATATTTATTATATAATGTTAATGGTGAAGTGTTATGTCTTATACATCTAATATTAAGAATGAAATAGCTCCTTTGGCATATAGTGATAGTGAAAATATGGCAGAATTATCTGCTATATTAAATATTGGAGTTAAAATTAATAAAGATAGTTTTGAAATATATAGTGAGAATATAAGTGTTGCTAGAAGAATATATTCTTTAATTAAAAATATATATCATGTTAATATTGAAATGGATACTACTGAGTTTAATAATCTTAGAGGAAATAGATTAGTTAAATTAATAGTTAAAGAGAATAGTGAATTAATATTAAATGATTTAAGTATATTAGATGGTAATAAGAGACTTTATATTCCACATGGTTATTTAGTTGATGAATTAGGTGATTCACAATCATATTTACGTGGTGTTTTTATGATATGTGGAAGTATTAATGATCCTAAAACAAGTAGATATCATATGGAGTTTGTAATTAATAATAAGTTAACTAGTGAGTATGTTAATAATTTGTTAAATGAACTTGGATTTAAAAGTAAAGTAATAAAACGTGATAAGAGTTATATGGTATATATTAAAGAATCTGAAAATATAAGTGATTTTATAAAGATGCTTAATGCTAATAGTAGTTTATTTTATTATGAAGATATTAGAATATATAGGGACCATAAGAATATGACTAATAGACTTAATAATTGTGAACAAGCTAATGTTGATAAGAGTATTAATGCATCTAATGAACAGTTAGAAATGATTAACGAACTTAAAAGAATTAAGGATTTTGATTTGCTTGATGATAAAATTAAAGAATTGTGTATATATAGGGAAAAGTATCCTGAAAGTTCTATGAGTGAACTTGCTCAAATTATTAGTATTGAAACAGAAAAGAAGATTACTAAGAGTGGAATAAATCATAGATTTAGAAAAATTAAGGAAATGATAAGTGATTCTAAATAATTTTATCTATAATACCATAGTTTAATGCTTCTTTTGAACTCATGAATAGATCGCGTTGTGTATCTTTTTCTATTTTTGAAATGTTTTTTTTGGTATTAGTTGATAGTATTTTATTTAGTTTGTCTTTTAGTTTTATTATTCTGTCTGCGGCTATTTTAATGTCTATTGCTTGACCTTGAGAACCTCCTAGGGGTTGGTGTATCATTACTTCTGTATTTTTTAGAATACTTCTTTTTCCTTTTGTTCCACTTGAAAGAAGTATAGCAGCCATTGATGCACACATACCTATACCAATGGTTACTATATCACTTTTTACATAATTCATAGCGTCATAAATAGCTAATCCTGAAGTAATAGAACCTCCTTGTGAATTAATATAAATAAATATATCATCATTATTAAGTGAATCTAAATATAGTAATTCACTTATAATAATGTTTGAAAGTTTATCATCTATTTCGCCTTCAATAAATATAATTCTATCTGTTAATAGTTTTGAATATAAATCAAATACTTTTTCTACTCCATTATTTCTTTCTAATACGTATGGTATATACATAAGTCCTCCATAATAATATTTTAGTGAAATGTGTGTTATATTATTCACAAATTGTAATTTTTTTGATATTATAGTATAAAGAGTAGTAAGGGATGAATGTATGAAAAAGGATATTAAAATTGTTTTTGAAGATGGTAGTGTTTTAGAAACTCAAAGAGGAATAACTGTTGGGGATATTTTAAGAACTATTAATGATAAAGAACAAGTAATAGCACTAAGAGTTAATGGCGAAGCAATGCCTACTAATTATGAAATAGTAGATGATGCTTATATAAATTATATTAGAATAACTGATAGAATTGGAAGAAAAATATACATGAAAGGTTTACAATATGTATATATTTATGCAATTAAAGAATTATATGGTTCTAGAGCTAGTGTATGTATTAAACATTCTCTTGACAAAGGTATTTATACTGAAATTAAATTAAAGGGTGAAGTAACAAATGAGACTTTAATATTTATTAAGAATAAAATGAAACAAATAGTAAAGTCTGATATGGTTTTTAAAAAGATTAGTTCTGATAGGGATGATGTTCTTGAATATGTAAAGAGTGAAAAAGAGGATGAAAAGGTTCTTAATTATACATATATGACAAGTGATTATTTAACTTTATATGAATTAGGAGATACTTATAATTATTTTTATTATTTGATGCCTTATTCTACTAAGATATTAAGTAGATTTGATTTAACTCTTGTTTCAAAAGATGGAATATTATTGAGTTTTCCAATTGATAATGTAGTACCTAAGTATAATCCATGTCCTAAGGTATTAGAGGCATTTAAAAGTTATGAAAACAAGTTATCTAATATTGGGGTTCAATATGCTGGTGATGTAAATAAAATAGTAATTGATGGTAAAATCAGGGATTTTATTCAAATAAATGAATTATATTATGATGAAACTATAAATAATATTGCTAAAAAGGTACAAAATAATAGTAATATTGAAGCAATATTTATATCTGGACCTTCTTCTTCTGGAAAAACAACTACATCTAAGAAACTTGCCTTATTTTTAAAAGCTAAGGGAGTGGATACTCTAGTATTATCAACTGATAATTATTTTGTTGAAAGAAAAGATAATCCTAAAAAGGAAGATGGATCTTATGAATATGAAATAGTTGAAGCTTTAGACATTAAATTATTTAATATGCAAATGAAGAATTTAATAGCGGGGAAGGAAGTCATTATTCCTGAGTATAATTTTATCACTGGTGAAAAGGAATATAAAAAGAAACCTATATCTTTAAAAAAAGGACAAGTGTTAATAGTTGAAGGGCTTCATGCGATTAATGAAAAGTTAAGTTCTTCTATTAAAAAGAAAAATAAGTTAAAGATTTATATTAGTCCTTTTACACCAATTGGACTTGATAGACATAATCATATTTCAACTACTGATATTAGATTTTTAAGAAGGATGGTTAGGGATTATCAACATAGAGGGTATTCCGCTAGTGAAACATTAAATAATTGGATGGGAATGAGGGCTAGTGAAGAAAATTATGTTTATCCTTATCAAAGGGAAGCGGATATAATTGTAAATACATCTCTTGCTTATGAAATAGGTGTTTTAAAAACTTATGCTGAACCTTTATTATATTCAATAAGTAAAGATTCACCTAATTATGAAGAAGCTATTAGAATACTTAATTTTTTAAAGGGATTTATAAATATATCATGTGATTCAATACCTAAAACTAGTATATTAAGGGAGTTTATTGGAGAAAGTTATTTTGAATAGGAGGAATTATGTTAAGAATAGCAATTAATGGATTTGGAAGAATAGGAAGGACTGCATTAAGATTACTTGAGCATGATAAGGATGTTAAAGTAGTTGCAATAAATGATTTAACTGACCTATTACAATTAGCATACTTATATAAATATGATTCAGTACACAGAACTAATAAAAGTAATATAAGTTATGATAATGATGAAATAATAATTGGATCTAAAAGGGTTAAAGTATTTGGTGAAATGGATCCTAATAATTTACCATGGGAAGAATTAAAAATAGATGTAGTACTTGAATGTACTGGAGTATTTACTTCTAGTGAAAAATGTATGTCTCATATTAATGCTGGGGCTAAACATGTAATTATTAGTGCTCCTGCTAAAGATGAAGTTAAAACTATTGTATATGGTGTAAATGATAATATTTTGAAGAAGAGTGATAAGATAATAAGTGCTGCTAGTTGTACTACTAATTGTTTAGCACCAGTATTAAAATTAATTAATGATAAATTTGGAGTTATACATGGTTTTATGACTACTGTTCATGCTATGACAAACGATCAAGAAACTCTTGATATTCCACATAAGAAAGGAATATATTCTAGACGTGGAAGAGCCGCATCATTAAATATTATTCCAACATCTACTGGAGCAGCTTCTCAAATTGGAAAGGTAATACCTTCATTAAATGGTAAACTTGATGGTATTGCTCTTAGAGTTCCTGTAGGAGATGGTTCTGTAATTGATTTAAATGTTGAAGTTAAAAAGAAAATATCTATAGAAGTTGTTAATAATTTATTTAAATCTAATCAAAATAAAGTATTGAAATATACTAGTGAACCTATAGTAAGTAGTGATATTATAGGACAAGAGTGTGGAAGTCTTGTAGATGGACTTTTAACTAAAATAGTTGAAACTGATAATAAATATATGTTAAAAGTAGTAGCATGGTATGATAATGAGGTTGGATACACTGCTCAAATGATTAGAACAATGAAATTATTTATGTAAAGTATACTATAAAAGGTATGCTTTTTATATGTTTTTTAATATAATATAAATTATAAGGAGTATTTAATATGTGTGGCATAGTAGGATATGTTGGAAAAAGAAATGTAAAAGATGTTCTATTAAATTCAATTAGTTATTTAGAATATAGAGGGTATGATTCTAGTGGAATATGTACTTTAGAAAATAATAAATTAAGGGTATATAAAAGTGTTGGTAAATTAGATGCCTTGAGGGATAAACTTAAAAGGTATAATTTGGATGATTCCATATGTGGTATGGTACATACTAGATGGGCAACTCATGGGGAAGTAAGTGAAGTTAATTCTCATCCTCATCATGTAGGAAGAGTAGCTATAGTACATAATGGTATTGTTGAAAATTATAAAGAAATAGAAAAGATTTTAAAAAATAAATATGATTTTAAATCTAAAACTGATACAGAGAGGGTATGTGCTTTAATAGATTCTTTTTATGATGGAAATAATGAAATTGAAGCTATTAATGAAGCAATTAAGTTATTAAAGGGAAGTTATGCACTTTGTATAATGTTTGAAGGAAATGACAAGATATATGGTGTTAAAAAGGATGCTCCATTAATATTAGGAATTGGAAATAATGAACTGTTTCTTACGAGTGATATATGTGCTATAGTGGAATATACTAAAAAATATATTATACTTGAAGATAATGAGACAGTTGAAATAGGAAAGAATTATAAAATAAGTTATGATGGAATTTTAATAAATCATAGAGTATTAGAAACTAATTTAAGTGTTAGTGAATCTCAAAAGGGTGGATATGAACACTTTATGTTAAAAGAAATAAATGAGCAAGATGATTTAGCTAAAAAGTTATATGCTAAATATATTCCAAATGATAAGATAAGTGATGCTATTATAGATATTTCTAAATATAAGAGGATTGACTTTGTATCATGTGGAAGTGCATATCATGCATCATTAATAGGTAAATATTTTATTGATAAATATTGTACTGATAATGAATTTTATTGTAATTCATATATTGCTAGTGAATATAGGTATACTAATCATTATTTTGATTCTAGTGTATTAGTTATATTAATATCTCAAAGCGGAGAAACTGCTGATACATTAGCATGTCTAAGGATGTGTAATGAAGAAGGGGTAGATACGCTAGCGATAGTAAATGTCATATCTTCTACTATGGCTAGGGAAGCCAAATATGTTTTACCTATTTTAGCTGGCCCCGAAATATGTGTAGCAACTACTAAAGCGTATTTTGCTCAAAGTTATTTATGTAGTTTGCTTTGTTTAAAATGTATGTATAGAAAGAAAATAATTAATATTGGTGAACTAAATAAGATATTAAAAGATTTTAAAGATTTGCCAAATAATATAAGAAAAGTAATAGATAATAATATATATGAAAAAATAGCAAAATCTATATATAAAAATAAAGATATGTTTTATATTGGTAGAGGAATAGATATATATGTGGCTAAGGAAGCTAGTTTAAAGATAAAAGAAATATCATATATTCATAGTGAGAGTTTAGCAGCAGGAGAACTTAAACATGGACCTATATCATTAATCGAAAAAGGTTTTCCTGTAATATCTTTATTAAGTGAATTTTCTGTATACAATAAAACTATTAGTAATATTATAGAAGCTAAAAGTAGAGGTGCTAAGATTATTATAATCAGGAAAGAATCTATTGTAGTAGACCCTGAAGTATATGATTATGAAATAGTTGTTCCATTAGTAAGTGAATTTGTAGAACATTTACTTATAGTTATATCTACCCAGTTATTAGCATATTATGTGGCAAAATTAAAGGGATGTGACATAGATAAACCTAAAAATTTAGCTAAGTCAGTTACTGTAGAATAAATAGTATAATGTATGTAAAATTTTAAAAAAAGTATATTTTTAGTAGAAATAAAACTTCTAGTATAGTATAATAATTCTAGGAGTTTTTTTATGAAGTTCGATACTAAGAGTTTTAAAAAAAATATTAAATTTTTTATACTATGTATTATAGCTTTAGTACTTTTTTTAACTGTAACAATTTTTAGTAATTTAGAATCTAAAAAATTATCAAAGAAAGATTTAACTAATAATGAAAGTAATGTTACATCATTAGTTATTAATGAATTAATGTCATCTAATAAAGGAACTTTAGCTGATGAATTTGGTAAAGTATATGATTATGTTGAACTATATAATGGAAATGAAAAAGATATTGATTTAAAGAATTATGGACTTAGTGATCAAAGTGGTTCTGTTAAGTGGACACTTCCTGATGTAACAATTGAAGCTAAAGGTTATTTAGTAATATATTTAAGTGGTAAAAAACAAAGTGGATTATATGCTACATTTAAATTAAAATCATCTGGAGGAGAAACATTAAGTTTATATAAACCAAGTGGTAAAGTAGTTGATGCGGTGGATACCATTGCTTTAGAAGGTAATAGTGTTATGGCAAGGGATGAAAATGGACAATGGATTATACAGAGTGTTGGTACACCGGGGTATGCTAATACAATAGATGGTCATGAAGAATTTTTAGCTTCATTAGTATCAAATGAAGATCAAGATATAAAAATTAATGAAATACTAGTAAATAATAAAGGAAACTTTTTAAATGAAAATGGACAATATAGTGGATATATAGAAGTGATAAATGAGGGAAAGAAAACAATAAATTTAGCAAATTATAGTTTATCTAATACTGAAAATGCTAGTTTTAAATGGCAATTTCCATCAGTTAATATTAATGCAGGAGAGGTAATAGTTGTATTTACTTCTGGTGTTAGTTCAAAGAGTGGAGAATTATCAACATCATTCAAACTAAATAATAATAATGGTAGTGCTATTCTTACTAATAATAAAGGAAAAGTTATTGATAAAGTTCAATATAGTAATATACCTAATGGAGTTGCTTATATTAAACAAGATGGAAGCTTTTATGAAAGTTCTAATCTTTCAGCAGGATATTCAAATACTGTCGATGGGATAAAATCTTTTCAAAAAAAATATTTAAGTAAAGTAAATGATTTGATTATAAATGAAGCAATGAATTTGAACTATAAATATTTATCTCAAAACGGTGGTAATTATTATGACTGGGTAGAATTATATAATAATACAAATAAAACTATTAAGTTAAGTGATTACTGTTTAACTACTAACTTAGATAATATATGTACATATAAATTACCAGATGTTGAGCTAAAAAAGGGTGAATATTATGTACTGATGGCTTCTGGTGAGGAAAGTTTATCAAATAGTAAGTATAAACATATGAATTTTAAATTATCGGATACGGAAAGTATTTATTTAACTAAATCTAATAAGGTTATAGATACATTATTTATGAATAATGTTCCTAAGGGGTATTCTGTTGGAAAAGGTAATGATTATGGAGTATATTATTTTAGTACTCCAACTCCTAATGCAAAGAATGGAAATGGAACTATGTCCATATCTTATGCTCCTAAGAGTTCTGAGTCTGGTGGAATATATGAAGATGTTGATAGTATTAAGGTTACACTAAGTGGAGTAGGGAAAATATATTACACAACTAATGGAAGTAATCCTACAACTTCTTCTAAAGTATACAGTAGTCCTCTTACTATTAAGAAGACTACTGTTTTAAAAATAATGTGTAAGGAAAGCGATAAATTAAAAAGTGAAGTTATAACTCATTCATTCATAGTTAATGAAGGACATAAGTTATCTGTTATGAGTGTTTCAATCAATCCAAGTGATTTAAGTCTTCTTCATTCACATGCTGGGACAGAAGGATATATTAAACAAGCATACGCTGAATATTTTGATAAAGATGGTGAAGGTTTTACTATTGGAGCAGGTCTTAAGTTATTTGGTGGGTCTACCAGATGGCATTCTAAAAAAAGCTATGAACTTAAGTTTAAAAAGCAATATGGAGAATCAGAACTTCATTATAAAGTTTTTGATGATGTGGATAGTAGCGTATTTAATTCGTTAGTAATAAGAAGCGGATCTCAAGATGAAATGGGAAATGCTTCTAAAAAAACATTGATAAGGGATTTAGTAGGTACATCATTGGTAAGCGAATATACAAATGTAGATGTTCAGGCATATAAGCCAATAGTTCTTTATATAAATGGGAAATATTGGGGATTATATTTTATTCGTGAAAAAGTTGATGAAACTTTTGTAGCAAATCATTATAACGTTACTGCTACTAAAAAAAACACAGATATATTAAGGATAAACGGAAGTGTTAAAACGGGAAGCGCTAAAAAATATAATAAGATGTTGAGTTTTATCCGTAATAATTCACTTTCAAATAGTGCTAATTATGAAAAAATTAAAGAGCAAATTGATATAGAAAATTTATGTGATTATTGGATAGCTGAAACTTGGGCTACTAATAATGATATGTTAAATGTAAGATATTTTTCCAATGATGATATTGATTCTGGAAAATGGAAATTTATATTTTATGATTTAGACTTTGCATTCTATAATGTAAGCACTAATTATTTTTCTTTTTCTACATCTAGTGGAGGAATGACAGTAAATCATTTTTCTACATTCTTATTAAGAAATTTAATGAAAAATAAAGAATTTAAAAAAACATACTTAGAAAGATTATCTTATAATTTGAAGAATACTTGGTCAACTGAGAATTTTACAAATAAAATAGATGAAGTAATAGATGAAATTGGAACTGATGAAATAAAAAGAAATCTAAAAAGATGGAATAATATTAGTTATTCAAGCTGGCAAAATAATATTAAATATTTAAAAAATTATGCTAAGCAAAGAAATAAAATAATAGTTAGTCAAGCAAAGTCATATTTTGGATTATCGAGTAGTGAAGTAAAGAAATATTTTGGTGATGTAGAATGAAAGAATATAAGTATAGACATGAATTAAAATTTAAAATATCTAATGCTTCGGCAGAAATATTAAAGCAAAAGTTGTCATTAATAATGAGTAAAGATAAGTATGGTTATTTTGAAGATGGTTCATATTTAATTAAAAGTTTGTATTTTGATGATTTAGAGTCATCATCATATTATGAGAAACTGGATGGAGTATTATATAGAAAAAAATATAGAATAAGGATATATAATGATGATGAGTCGTTTATTAGACTTGAAAAGAAAATGAAACATAATAATTTAACTGCTAAAGAACAGTTATTGATTTCAAAGGATATTTATAGTAAAATTATAGAAGGTAAAGTAAATGAAATTAATACTACTGATGAATTGTTACTTGAATTTATAAATGCTATGAATACTAAACATATAATACCATCTATAATAGTAGAGTATCATAGGACGGCATTTATATATCCTATAAGCGAAGTAAGAGTTACATTTGATTCGAATATAAGTAGTGGACTTTATAGTTATGACTTGTTTGATTCAAAAAGTCCTAGATATGATGTTAGTGAAAAGGGTAAACAAGTTTTGGAAGTAAAATTTAATGAAGTATTGCCAATTCATATAGCAAGTATACTAAATGATGTACCTTTATGTAGGGAAGCAGTAAGTAAATTTGCAATATGTAGAAGTATAAAGTAAGGAGTGTAAAAATGAGTATAGTAGATACGATTAAAAATTCAGTTTTGGAAAATTTTAGTGGAACAATATCCGCATGGGACATGGTATTATCATTAATAATAGCATTTGTGATAGGAATATTTATAATATATGTTTATAGAAAAACATATACAGGAGTTGTTTATTCAAAAGCATTTTCATTATGTATATTAATGCTTGCGATGGTAACAGCAATGATTATTAGAACAATTAGTTCTAATATATCTCTTTCTTTAGGTATGGTTGGTGCCTTATCTATAGTAAGGTTTAGAACAGCAGTTAAAGAACCAGTTGATACAGGATTTATGTTTTGGGGAATATCTGCTGGAATTATGGCTGGAGCAGGTCTTTATATACCAGCTTTAGTAGCATCATTAGGAATAGGAATATTATATTTTGGTTGTTATTTATTTGGATTCAAAACATCTAATAGATACTTATTAGTATTAAAATATAAAGCTTCTGCTCATGATGAAGTAATGGATAAGATTAGAGAACTTAAGAAAGTTAAAGTTAGAAGTAAATCTATATTTGGAAGTGAAGTAGAATTATCATTAGAAGTCGATGTTAAAGAGAATAAATCTAAAATAGAGACTGGTATGGTTGATATGTTTAGTGGAATTAATGGGGTTATTAATGCTAGTTTAATAGCATATCAAAATGACTTTGGAGATTAATAATGGTAAAAAGAGGAAGGCTAAAAATAAGTTCAGTTTTAATAGCACTAAATATATTAGTGCTTGTTCTTATTGTAATATTTTATGGATTTAGATTAGTAAAATATTATATAAAAGAGAACAATACTAATGCTTTATCAGGAGAAACTTATATGTATGATGTTATAACTGGTAAACGTAGTTATGTTGATTTAAATAATGGTTTAGTATTTAGTGAAGAAGATAATGTTTATAGATATAAAGGTGAAGTAAATGATAATTATTTGTTATATTCAGGTATACTTTATAGAATAGTGGCTATAGACAATGAAAATAATATTAGATTAATAAGCGATTCAAGTGTTACTCTTATGTATTCTGGTCTTGAAAAAGGATTTAAAGATTCATATGTAAATAAGTGGTTGAATAAAAGTGAAATAGAAAATAGTGGAAAGTATGAAAGTAATATGTTTGCATCTGATACTACATTATCTAACACATATTTATGTAATGATGTAATAGATGATGTAACTAAAATAACATGTGAAAATAATACAAATGATACTAAAATGAGTATATTATCTTTATATGATTATAAAGAAGCTGGTGGAAAATCTAGTTATTTGAATAATAAAGAAAACTATTATTTAAGTACTCTTAATAGTAGTAATGCTAACTATTATGTAAATAGCGATGGTGAAATTGGATTATCTAAAATTACTACTAAAATATATGGATTAAGACCGGTAATAACATTAAATGAAAATACTTTATATTTAAGTGGAAAGGGAACTAAAGATGATCCATATATTATTGAGTCACATGATATAAAAAAATTAAGTGATGTTTATGTTGGAGATACAATTAAGTATTCTAACAATACATTTAAAGTAACACAAATAGAAGATGGTAAAGTTAAAGTTGTATCTAGTAATATTTTAGTTGATGGCGATAAATCAATTGAAAAAACTTTTGGAGGATCAAGTAATAAATATTCAGAAAACAAAAATACTATTGGTAATTATTTAAACAATAGTTATTATAATTCACTTGAAAAAAATAATTATATTGTTAAATCTGATTGGTATATTGGACAACTATTAATGTCTGATTTAGATTATTCTAAAATATATGATACTAAAGTAAGTGCTAATATTGGAATGTTAGGTCTTTCAGAATTATTTGTTGGTGAGGGTGTTAATACTCTTACTATAACTAGGGGAATCGAATCAAATATAGTAATTGATGTTATTAATAAAAGTGGAAGTGTATTTGGAGATTTAGTTTCTTCACTTTACAATGTTAGACCATCATTTTGTCTAAATGGAGATATTGAAATATCTAGTGGAAACGGTAAAACGGATAATCCATATATATTAGGAGAGTTAAATGAAACAAAAGTTGAAGAATAAAAATGAGAATAAAGTAAAGAAAAGTAAATTAAAAATTACTTTAATTGTAATAGATACTATAGCTTTAGTTGGTTTCTTTGTTATATATGGACCATTTAGTTTTTTTAGGAACTTTTGGATTACAACCGCTATGACTACTATGACACATCGTTATTTTGCATATACACTTTATAGTGAAAATGTTATAGAGAAAGTACTTAATAATAATCAGGTTATAGAGTCTGGTGCATCTACTGATACATCTCAAATTACATTTAATCCTAATTATAATGCTGATTCATATGAATCTATTTACGAAGAACAAGTATTAAAAAAAGATGAGGGAAATGATATATACAAAATAGTAAATTTAAGCGGAAGTAAATGGAAGGGGTATATGGTTGTAATATATGATGCTTCTAAAGTACAATTAGTATTTTCGTCAAAATATGGAACAAGCGGTGAATATTTATCAACTATGGCTAAAAAGAATAAAGCCTTAGTTGCGATGAATGGTTCTGGAGTACAACATTCTGGTGGAAATAAAGTTACAGGGGTAGCTATAAAAGATGGAAAGATTTATGCTAAAGGGCGAAACATTAGTAAAGGAGGAGGACTAATAGGATTTACAAAAGATAATGTATTAATGCTTACTAAGTCTTCCGCTAAAGAAGCTATTGAAGCTGGAATGGATAGAGCTGTTGAATTTGGACCTTTCTTAATCGTAAATGGAAAAGAAGCTACATTTAAAGGAAATGGTGGCTGGGGAATAGCTAATAGAAGTTCTATAGGACAAAGACAAGATGGAATAGTATTATTTATTGTAATTGATGGAAGAACATCTTCTTCAGTAGGAATTTCAATGACTGAATTGAAAGACTTATTTGTTAGATATAAAGCTTATAACGCAGCGAATTTAGATGGTGGAGGCAGTTCAACATTATATGCAGGTGGAAAACTTATAAATAAACCTGTAGGGTATGGATATTCTGGAGAAAGATATTTGCCTAATGCATGGATGGTTTTACCTGAGGAGTAATAATGGAATATAGTTATAAAAATCCAATAATATTTTTAGTAGGTGGAAAAGCTAAACATGGGAAAGATACGTTTGGTGGCTATCTAAAACAAGAATTTGAAAATAATAATTCTAAAGTTATTGTGACTCAACTTGCAAAATATATTAAATATTATGCTAGAGAAGTAAGTGGATGGAATTTAAGTGAAGAAGATAAACCAAGGGCTTTATTATTAGAATTAGGTACTTCTTTAATCAGACAAAAACTTAAAAAAGATGATTTATTCATTAATAGAATGATTGATGATATAGATATATTTTCATATATATATGATGTTATTATTATAAGTGATGTTAGACTTAAAAAAGAATTTGATATTATTAATGATCATTATCCCAATGCTATTAAAATAATAGTTAGGAGGCCTGATTTTGATAACGGTCTTACAAATGAACAAAAGAATCATCCTACAGAAATAGATTTAGATGACTATGAAGATTATAATGAATTAATCATTAATACTACGTTAGATTCATTAAAAAATGATGCTAGAAAAGTATATTTAAAATATAGGAGATAAGATTATGAAGAGTATAAAAGGAGTAGACGTTAAGGGTAAGAAAGTAATAGTAAGAGTTGACTATAATGTTCCAATTAAAGATGGACAAGTAGTTGATGATACTAGAATAGTTGGAAGTTTGGATACAATTAATTATTTAATAGATAATGGATCCAAAGTGATATTATTATCTCATATGGGAAGAATTAAATCTCTGGAAGATAAAAAAAAGTATACTTTAGAACCTGTTGCTAAATATCTTTCTACATTAATTAATTCAAGAATATATTTTGTTCCTTTCACTCGTGGGAATGTTTTAGAAGGTGCTATAGATCAAATGGAAGAGGGAGATATAGTTCTAGTAGAAAATACAAGATATGAAGATTATCCTATAGAGTTAGAAAGTTCATGTGATAGGGAATTATCAAAATATTGGAGTTCCTTAGGAGATATATTTGTATTAGATGCTTTTGGCAGTGCTCACAGATGTCATGCTTCTACTTATGGAATAAGTGAGTTTTTACCATCATACTCTGGAGTTCTAGTTGACCATGAAATAGAAATGTTAAATAAAGCACTTCATTTAAGAAAGACTCTTATATTAGGCGGAGCTAAAATAGATGATAAAATAGGAGTAATAGATAATTTATTAAATACATCTGATTTTATATTACTTGGTGGAGCTATGTGTTTTACTTTTTTAAAAGCTTTAGAATATAACATAGGAAAGAGTATAGTAAGTGATGAAAAACTTAATTATGCTAAAATGACTATAGAAGAAAATAAAGATAAAATATTTTTACCAATTGATATTGTTACAAATAATGGAGTTAAAAGTATAGATGACATTAATAGTAATGATATAGGATATGATATAGGTCCTAAAACTATAAGTAAATATAAAGAGCTATTAATAGATAGTAAACTTATATTATGGAATGGACCACTTGGTATGTATGAAGATGAAAAGTATGAAAATGGTACTAAAAGTATAATGAAATATATATATAATCAATCTATTCCTACTATTTTAGCAGGTGGAGATATAATAGCTGCTTCTAAGAAGTTTAAAATAGATTTTAAGTATGTTTCTACAGGAGGGGGAAGTACTTTGGAATACTTAGAAGGTAAGAAATTTAAAACCTTAGATAGGTTAAATGGTGATATAAAATAATAACTCTTTTAAAGAGTTTTTTTATGACAAAATACTCTAATTTTTTGCAAATAATTACAATCTTCTTTCTAGAAAGAATACAATCTATGTAATATAATGTAATAAAGGAGAAAAGAATGAAGATTAAAGTACTTGTAGTAGATGATAATGAAGGATTAGTAGGTCTTATTAAGGAATATTCTAAAAGTAGTGAAAAAATTGAAATAGTTGGTTGTGCTTATAATGGTGATGAGGCATCAACTTTATTAAAAAATGGTATAGATTTTGATGTAATGCTTTTGGATTTAATTATGCCAATTAAAGATGGACTTTATGTATTAGAATATATGAAATTAAATAATATAGATAAAAAAGTAATAGTAATGACATCTTATAATGAAGAAGATACTATTAGAGAAGTAAGTGAATACGGTGTTAAATATTATTGCTTGAAACCTTTTGATTTGATAGATTTAGAATCTAAAATAGTATTGACTGCTAATAATAAGAAAAAGAATGATAAAATTATAGAATTATCAAATAGAGATATACAAATACAAGTAACTAATTTATTGCATGCTTTGGGTATTCCTTCACATATAAAGGGATATCAATTTATAAGAAGTGCTATATTAATGGTATATGAAAATCCTGGTTTTATAGGAGGAATAACTAAGGAGTTATATCCTGATTTATCTATTAAATTTGGAACGTCTATTCCAAGAGTTGAAAGAGCAATAAGACACGCTATTGAAGTATCATGGTTAAGGGGAGATATTGATTTAATGGAAACTATATTTGGACATAGTGTTGATATTGATAGAGCTAAACCAACTAACTCAGAATTTATAGTTACTATAGCAGATAAATTAAGATTAGAAATGATTAAAGTTAAGTAATAATATTACCTTTAAATATTTTATTTATTGTGTTAAAATAATTAAAGGAGCAAATATGAAAAAAATAATACTATTAATTCTAGATGGATTTGGTATAAGAAAAAGTGAAGTGGGAAATGCTATTAAAATGTCTTCTTTACCAAACTTAACGTCTATTATGAGTAAATTTCCGGTTGCTGAATTAGAAGCAAGTGGTGAAGAAGTTGGTCTTCCAAAAGGACAAATGGGAAACTCTGAAGTAGGTCATATGACTATTGGAAGTGGAAGAACAATTAAACAACCATTGTCTTTAATAGATGAAAAGATTAAGAATAAAGAATTCTTTGAGAATGATGCTCTATTAGATTTAATGGATCATGTAAATGAAAATAAATCAACTCTACATATTATAGGGTTACTTTCTAACGGGGGAGTGCACTCTAGTATAGATCATTTTTATGCATCCCTAGCTCTTGCTAAAATAAAAAAAGTAGATAACGTAATATTTCATTTTATAACTGACGGAAGGGATACACTACCTAATAGCGGAATAAAATATATAAATGCTTTTATGGAAAAAGCAACAAAGTTAGGACTAGGAACTATAGGAACTATATCAGGAAGATATTATGCGATGGATAGAGATAACAATTATGATAGAATTAAAAAAGCTTATGATGCTATAGTATATAATATAGGAAATACATTCTCTGATTATAATAGATGTATGGACCTACATTATAAAAATAATATAGGAGATGAATATATTAATCCTAGTATTATAACGAAGGGTAGCAATATAAAAGATAATGATGGAGTATTATTTGTTAACTTTAGACCCGAAAGAATTAGAGAATTAATTAATGCATTAGTGGATCCTGAATTTAATATGTTTAACACAAAAAAATTTAAAAATGTTAAATTTACTTCACTTTATAATGTAGATGATAAAGTAGAGTCTGCTTATTCAAATGAAGAAATACTAAATACTTTTGGTAAATATTTAGCAGAGCTTGATTTTAAACAGGCAAGAATTGCTGAAACGGAGAAATATCCTCATGTAACTTACTTCTTTGATGGTGGAGATGAATTAAGTGATAAGAATTTATATAAAATATTAGTTCCATCTCCTAAAGTTCCAAAATATGATATGAAACCTGAAATGAGTGTAGTAGAAGTTACTTATTCTGTACTTGATGCAATGGATGATGATTTTGACTTTATTTTAGTCAATTTTGCTAATCCTGATATGTTAGGCCATACCGGTAATATTCCTGCTACTGTAAGAGCATTAGAAGCATGTGATGTTTGCATAGGAAAGATATATGAGAAAGCTCAAGAAAACTTCTATGATTTAGTTATTACTTCTGATCATGGAAATTGTGAATATATGAAAGATGAAGATGGTAATGTAATAACTAGTCATACAACTAATAAGGTACCATTTGTAATATGTAATGAAAAATATAAGATGAAAAATGAAGGAACTTTAAAAGATATAATTCCTACACTAATTGATATGTATGAAATAAGTAAGCCAAAGGAAATGACAGGTAATAGTTTAATTATAAAGGAATAAACACACATTTCAAGTAATTCGTGTGTTTTTTAATTCATAATAATATGATATAATATATATAATGAGTAGGTGAAGTTATGAGTAAAAGAGGTTTTACATTAATAGAAGTTTTGGCTGTAATAGCAATTTTAGCTATACTTGCCGTTATAGCTATTCCAAATGTTATAAAATTATATAATAATGCAAGAAAGGAAACTTTTTTAGTGCAAGCAAAAAATGTATTGTCTTCCGCAATGGATGAATATACTTCTTCTGCATTGCATGGAGAAACTTTAGCAAATAATATTTATTGTCATTTAGAGAATGATGACTACAACAGTTTAGATATGGCTGGGACTCTATATTATAAGATTATAATAGATGCTAGTGGAGTTCCAACCAGTATAATAGTTTTTAATAATACATTTAGTGTTACAGCATCTTCTTCAATAGATAATTTAACAATATCTGATGTAATGAGTGAAGGTAGCACATATTATGAAACAGTAAGTACATGCGGAAGTAATACAGTAAAAATAGTAAAGTATAGTTGCATTAGTAGTTCTGCATGTGAAGATTCAACTTCTATTCCTGTTGGAACAGAAATAAAAGGAACTAATGGGGAATTTTTTATTGTAATGAAAAATAATGGTAACGGGACATATAACTTAATGACAAAATATTTATTAGTCGAAAGTGAAAATGGATATGAACAAGGTGGTAGTTCAACAGAAGGAAAAGCATTAGCTTATGGCTCAAGCTCAGCAATAAATACTGGTGGAAATTTTGCTGGAGATGCTGCATTATCATATATTGAGAGTATAAATTCCAGTAGAGCACCAGCTACGCCTGCTGGTAAAAATGGAATCCCCACACTTGTTCAAATGTGTGATTATGCTAATGATATTTCAGGTTCAATAGTATATACAATTTCAGACAGTACAGTTACTCCAAATACTGAAGGAACATTAAATGGCATTAGTAATATGGTTCTAGGAAATACAGATAGTGTGCCCTATGAATATTGGACTAGTACAGCCCTTAGTAGTAATGCCGTTTGGACAATAGATGCAGGTGGTTTCTTTGATGATAGTTACTACCATAGTGGTGGTGGATATGGTGTTAGACCTATCTTTATGGTTTTGTCTTCATCAATAGATTGATTTCCTTGCGGTCGTTGATATTATCTATGAGATTTGATATAATTTAATTATGAAAAATAGGATTTTGAAAAATGGATTTACTTTAATCGAATTATTGGCTGTGATAGCAATTTTGGCATTACTAAGTATTATAGTTATTCCAAATGTATTGGGAATGTATAATAAATCAAAAAAATCTATTTTTTTGATTCAGGCAAAAAAAATCTATAATAGTGCGAAAGAACAGTTTTCAGTAGAAAATATTATTTCTACAGCTAGTAATAAAAATGTATATTGCTATTTAGAAAGAGACGAATATAACAATTTGGATTTGTTAGGTAATTCAAAGGTATATTATAGGGTTATTTTTGATTCTAAAGGAAATGTTATAAGTAACATTGTATTTAATGATAAATATAGTATTAGTACTATGAATGACATAGAAGAATATACAACTGATGATGTATCCCAAAAAGGTGATGAAAATTATAGTAGTATTTCTTCTTGTGCGAATGCAGTTGCGGATTCTTGCTTTACAGTATCAGATGCAGGTGTATTACAAACATATGATTATGATAACTGTGGGCCAGATGTTGTTATTCCAAATAAAATAGGTGAAACAACAGTTAGTTCTATTAAAAACTGCGATATGTATACAACTGATTTATTTCGTAATAAAGGCATTACGAGTGTCTATATTCCTGATACTATTACGTATATTGGCAGTAATGCTTTTGCTGATAATAATATACAAACGATTTATATTCCTGATAGCGTAATAGAAACAGGCGAGGAAGCATTCAGCAATTGCAATTTAAATAAAGTAAGATTGTCTGAAAATATGAATAAAATTGCTAAGTATGCTTTCTATAACAATCATTTAACATCAATTTATATTCCAAATAGTGTTGAATCAATTGGACTTGAGGCTTTTTATAATAATAATATAAAAAAAGTCGTTATTCCAAATAATGTATATGAAATTAATGATGGAGCTTTTGCCAATAATAATATAGAATCTGTTTCATTTCCTTCTTCGTTGAAAACCATAAACTATTATTCCTTTCAAAATAACAATATTAGTTCTATTGTAATACCCTCTAGTGTAAATAGAATAGATGAAGGAGCATTTTTTGAAAACAATATTACACAGGTTGAAATAAAATCAAATGATGAAAATAACAAATATCGTTTTAATTTTCAATGGGAAATGATTGGATTTCCATCCTCACTGAAAGCAGAAAGTAATTATAAAGAAGTTACTCTAACAACAGGAGTTAATAATTTTACATATAATGATTCATATTATAAAGTAAACATTGCAAATACTGGAAACTACAAATTAGAAGTATGGGGAGCACCAGGTTTTGCAAATAAATATGGTAGTGGATATAACAATGGGGGTTATTCTTATGGAAATATACATTTAAATACATCTGATGTTTTGTATATATTTGTCGGAAGTAGGGGGAGCTCATATTTAGGCGGTTATAATGGAGGTGGAAGTACAAATTATGGTGGAGTATCATATATTTACAATTCTGGAGGTGGAGGTGGAGCAACGGATATTCGAGTTAATAGTACATCCCTGTATTCCAGAGTTATAGTTGCAGGTGGATCAGGCGGTGGTTCAGGAGGCTGGGCATGCCGTAGTGGCAATGGCGGGGGTATTTCTGGTGGCGGAAGTTATGGTATAATTTCCTCATCATGTGGTAAATCTGGTGGAGGTGGCACGCAAATTTCAGGTGGCTCAGGAGGAATAGTATATTCAATAACAGGTGTAAGCGGTACTTTTGGAATAGGAGCTTCCTCAAACGTAGCAACTGATACTGGAGGAGGTGCAGGAGGTGCTGGATGGTATGGAGGTGGAAGCGGTAGTAATTATGGCTCCAGTAATGGTGGAGGTGGAGGATCTGGTTGGATTTATACCGAAAGTGCATATAATACTTGGATAGCTGGAAATTCGTCAGATGCAGAAAAATATACATTAAACAGTAATTATTATTTAAGTAATGCCAATACTCTTAGTGAAGACCAAGGGTTTGAAAAGCCAAGTAATGATTTTAATATAAATGGTAATGGATATGCCAGAATAACTTATTTAGAAGAATAAAATAAATACACTTGATAAACAGTGTATTTATTTTAATGTAAAATTATAAATATTTTTATCATTATTGATTATAAACGTATATTTAAAGTTATAATTGTCTGTAAAATAATAG
The DNA here is from genome assembly GCA_964507635.1 of uncultured Clostridium sp. Lineage (GTDB taxonomy): Bacteria > Bacillota_I > Bacilli_A > RF39 > UBA660 > CAG-1000. The sequence continues at coordinate 1,396 of CAZDPZ010000009.1, read as the reverse complement.
TTTCCATTGATTAAATTAGGAGAACTAAATATAATATTTTTAATATTTTTTTCAATATATACATTTAACAATTCTTGATTATTGGAATTATACAGATAAAGTACATCATTTTGTAAAATATCGTCGTTTATTAATGCACATATAGTATTTTGGCTTGAAAAGTTATCAGGTATTTCATAGTTGGATAAACTTAATGCTATTAATTCTCCACCGTTAATATTAATTCCGTTATCAGAGTCTAATGCAGTGTCCCCGTTATGTATAAGTGTTTTAAGATATAGATTACCGTTATTGATTATAATTTTATTGTTTGAATCAATAGCATCTCCCTTTGACATTATATTAATATTTCCACCATTAATTATTATATTTCCATTTTTTCCTCCAGAATTTATTCCATCTTCCGAAGACAAAATATATATATTACCACTATTAATTGTGATATCGTGATTTTTATTTGAAATTCCCTCACCGATGAAATTTTCGCCATTAATTGTAATTGTACCTTTTCCATCAAGTAATATTTCACTATTACTAATTATTATTCCATTGCTTTCTTTCGATTCGCCATTTGATATGAAAATATTGTTTGTACCTTCAAAAGAGCTGATTATTAAAGATGATAAATCTTTCCCTACAATTGAAGGCTTAGAGTTTGCATTAAATGTTACATTATCTAATATTAATTGAATGTCATTATTTTTTGAATCAATATACAACGTATTTTCAAAATGTCCTTCTAAAGTATAAGTCCCTTCTTTCTTAATAATTATGTCCTTACTATAATTGCTTAAATTTATATGCGTATCTTTAACAAAAATGTAATTATTAAAATTCAATTTTTTTATAACAATGATGGAAATTAATATAACACAAGCAAAAATAATTATTATACATATTGTTTTTTTCATACTTACCTCTTATTTTCATGATTATTATAACATTAAATTATCAAAATATGATAAAAAACAAATTTATTTTTGATTATTTTAAAAAAACGCTTGATTTTTAAGACTTATTAGCATATAATTATTTCAAACGACTGGCTGTGATGTGCAAGGTTGCTGATACACCAGGTTAGGTTGAATTGAACCTAATTAACTATCAGGTAATTTGCTCGGAGCAAGTCTATTAAAATATAGGCGAAGGAGGAATTAATATGTCTAAAGAAAAAAACAAGATTAGAATAAGACTTAAATCTTTTGATCACAGAAGCATTGATACTGCTGCTGCAAAGATTGTAGAGACTGTTAAGAGAACTGGTGGAGTTGTAAGTGGACCTATTCCGTTACCAACGGAAATTGAGAAAATTACAATATTGAGAGCTGTTCACAAGTATAAAGATTCTCGTGAACAATTCGAAATTAGAACTCATAAGAGACTAATTGATGTTGAA
>CAZDPZ010000008.1:0-22815 GCA_964507635.1 uncultured Clostridium sp. | reverse complement strand
AAAAAAGAATGATTTGTCATTCCTTATTGATAATATTTATTATTTCCTTTATAACTTTATCTTTATAAATATTTATAGACTCTTTTTCATTTCTTAATTTTAACTCAACTATACCATTAATAAACTCATAACCTATAGTAACTCTTATTGGAATACCAATTAAATCCATATCATTTAGTTTTATTCCTAAAGAAACCTTTCTATCATCTAGAATTGTATCAATATTTATTTCATTTAATTTCTTATATAAATCATTAGCATATTTATTATGAGTTTTTTCATTTGGATTTATAAGTATTATACATACTTTATATGGAGCTACTTTTATTGGCCAAATGATTCCTTTTTCATCATGATTATATTCTACAATAGAAGAAATACATCTTTCTATACCTATACCGTAAGATGACATATAAACATTATTTAATTTGTTTGTTTCATCTAAATATCTTAGATTATATTTTTCACTATATGATGTTCCTAATTTAAATATATGACCAACTTCAATAGAATTAATTATATAACACTTACTTTTACATTTAGGACATAGTGAACCATCATTGAATAATTTAATATCAGCATATGCTTCAACTTTAAAATCAATACCGGGATTTACATTAATATAGTGATAGTTTTCTTTATTTGTTCCACATACAGCATTAAACATAGATTTAACCTCGTTATCAGCTATTATCTTCATAGTTGATTTAATTGGACCAACATATCCTTTTATCGTACCTATATGTTTTAATTCTTCTTTATCAATCATTGTTATATTATTACACTTTAATAACTTACATAATTTTTTTTCATTTATTTGAGCGTCACCTCTTAATAAAACCATAACATAATTATTATTAACTTTATAAATCAATGATTTAATTATTTTATCTCTTCTTATTTTTAAACATTTCACCAAGTCATTTATACTTTCTATATTAGGAGTATATACTTCTTTTTTCTTTAATATTTTTATATTACTTTTTTTATATGTATCATAACTTTTAGCATAATTAATACTAGCAACATAATTACATTTACTACATTTTACTATTTTTGATTCTCCACTTTCACATGGCACTAGAAACTCTTCACTAAAGCTACCATTCATTTCACTAGCATCAGACTCTGAGGTAATAACATTTAATCCTAAAGATTTAAATATTCTTTTAAATATTAAATTCATTTTATCATAACTAATATCCATTCCAAAATCATCTGTATCAAAACTATATGCATCAGCCATAAGAAATTCTTTTTTTCTAATTAAACCATATTTTACCTTTTCTTCATCCCTAAATTTATTACTAATTTGATAAAGAATAAAGTGTAAATCTTTATAACTATTTATTTTATTTCTTGCTAATATTGTAAATAATTCTTCATGTGTAGGACATAAATTATATTCATTATCATTTCTATCTTTTAAAGAATATATTTCTTTTCCTAGTAATTCTCTTCGTTTTGATTTATTAAATATCTCACTATCAACTAAAGACGGCATTAATACTTCATAACAACCTTCTTTATTCATTTCATTTTCAATAATTCGTGTAACATTTTTAATTACTTTAAGCCCCATAGGCAAATATGAAAAAATACCATTAGAATTTTTTAATATCATTCCACTTTTAATTAATAATTTTGCACTAATTGTTTCTTCATCACTTGGAAATTCTTTTCTAGTAATAAAGAACCCATCTGACATTTTCATATATTCACCTCTTACTCTAATAGTCTTCTTTATTAATTTGTTAAATTTATAGTGAGTAATAATAATTATTTAAATAATATAAGACTATTTTTTACTACATCTTTACTATATAAAATTATAACAAAAAAAAATAAGAATAACAATATTCCTATTTAATTATGAATTATGTATGGATCACTTTGTGTTCCACTTCCTGAAGTTACATAAATATTTTGTTTTAAATGGACTACCACTCTATCACCATATACATTTGGAGCAAAATCGTTAGTTATATATCTATATCTTGAATTACGGTATATTGTATTATTTTCACTAAAAGCACTCGCAAACCAATAATTTCCTCCATTATCTATTAAATCGTTATTATATCCACATTCTTTTGTACTATAAACATATGGTGAACATTTAGTTCCCGTAGCGTTTTCTGTTACAGTATCATAAATAAATAATCTTCTTCCTTCTCCGAATAATTGTGAAGTTATCTGATAAAAATCCAATCCTTTTAATGACCATGTATTATAATTACTTCCTCCAGTATTATATGTTGTTTGACATCCTCCTCCATATGCATAATTACTATTACAATACTTTATTGCTTCTGTATTTAGTGAAGAAATATTAGAAGCAGAATTTCCACTAACTTTTTTGTATGCATTAGCATATGTAGTAACTTGAAAAGATTGTATTTTATATAATGTGGAACATTTTCCGGTTAAAGAAGCATTGATACAAGTATAATAATTATTTACTGTATTATAGACATTACTATAAACTCCTTGAACTACAGTTGAAGATGAATTTAAAGAATAATATCCAGTAGAACTATCGTATGTGAACCCGGTAGCGTAATATATATTTTCACTTTTCATATCTACAATTTCAGTTGTGGTAGTTAAAGCACCATTATATGCTGTTCCAGTAACGCAAGATGGACTTCCTGCAGTAACTATATAAGGCTCTAATATTCCGTCAGAATTACTATCTAAAAAATATGCAATTCTCCACCCTGTTGTATAATATTTGAAATTTGAATCACCACAATATCCCATATCATCACTGTTAACATAATTTACATTCATTCCTTTACATTGAGAATTAAATGATGTATCTAATGAAGATGTTGAAGCTGAACATCCATTGCTTCCAGAATACAATACATAATCTCCAATATTAACAGTATTTAATAAAAATGTTGAAGCAGTAGCAAAATTTAACGTACATGATTGCTTATGATTGCTTCCCACACTTGAATCCGGAATAGAAAAAGAAATTTTTCTTTTATATTTATCCCATGTTACTGTTGCAGTATTGTCACAAGAGTAACTTACCAAATCATAATACCCTGAAGAAGGAATAGAATTAACACTTTCTCCATCTATTGTCATTGCTATAGCAGGATTTTCATGACTCTTTAATACTATATCAAGAATAAACAATAAACATGTAAATATTAACAATGTTCCTAAATAAATAATTTTTCTTTTCATTTTGCTCCCTTCATTACTTATACTAATATGAAATTGTATATGGATCTTCCTGTGTACCAGACCCACCAGTGACATAGATGCTCTCTTTTAAATGAATTACAGGGCGAATGCCATATTTAAGACTTGCACTACTACTTGTTATATATCTTCCATAACTTCCCCACATAAGTATACTTTCTCCACTTTGTGCACTTCCAAACCAGTAGAGTCCACCATTATCAATCAAATCATTATTATATCCACAAGACTTAACGCTATATTCATTATAACAAGCACTACCCGTTGTATTTTCAGTTGCAACATCAAAGCCTAATAATATTCTCCCCTCGTTGTATAATTGTAAAGTCATTCTATAAAAATCAGAACCTTTTAATGCCCATGTATTATAATTACTCCCTGTTATGTCATATGAACTTTGACATGCTCCACCATATGCATAATTTGGATTGCAATACTTTAATGCTTCTGAATTTAATAACAAAATAGAATCAGCAGAATTTCCACTAACATTATCAATACATGATGTGCTCCCAGCAGCAACAATATATGCTTCTAAAACATTATTAGAGTTTGTATCCTTTAGATATGCTATTCTCCAGCCATTCGTATAATACTTATAAAGATCTCTGTAACAATATCCCATTGATGAAGAAGATATATAATTTTGATTCATTCCTTTACATTGTGAATTAAACACAGTATCAAGAGAAGAAGTAGTATTTGAGCATCCATTACTACCTTCATATAATACATAATCTCCTATTTTTACTACTTCTGATAAAAGTGGTTTATTATTAACAGTTATTTCACAAGAAGTACTATTACCTTTATAATTATCAATATTTAATTTATTATTCGTTTTATCATAAGAAGTAGTAACATTTTTATTACAATTGTAATCCGTTAAAAAATATTTGGTTCCCCCAGAAAAATTATTTTCATAAGATAAGTTAAATTTTATATCGTAATTATTTTCTTCAATATCATCTTCTTCTTTTAATGCTAATTCATCATCATAACCAGTGATATATGAAATTATTTTTCTTGTTTTAGGAATATTTGTGTCATATCTTACACACACACCTAAACTATTCATAGAATTATTATTTAATGGATTAGTAATTTGAGTTTTATCATCGCTATCACCTTTTATATATCCTTGGTTGATTAAAGTTTCTACTGAAACACACAAACACTTATCATTGCAAACAGTCGTATCTGTACTATCAGTAAAATTATATTCTGAATTTGAAAAACTCGGAATATAATTCAAATAATTATTTCCGTAATCTCTCGCTGCATTGTTAATTAAAGTTACTTTACTTTCATATAAACCCTGCAATATATTGTTTCTGACTTTAGTTATTATTGGAACGACTATCAAAGAAATGATTGAAAGTATTATCACAGTAAGTATTACTTCTATTAATGTAAAACCATTTTTTTTCATAATCATATCCTCCAATTATTATACATTATAACAAAAAAATAAAAGAATAACAATATTTCTTGAAAACACTTTAATAATATTATATAATGGTACTAAGAATAGGAAGGGTTATATGAAGGAGTTTGACTTTGAAAAGGTCCCTATTGTTGAGATAGCTAATGAAATGATAATGGATGCTGTTAAGAAAAACGCTAGTGATATTCATATGGATCCAACAAAAAATGATATAAAAATACGTATTCGTATTGATGGTATATTATCAGATTATGGAGTTGTTCCTGGTAAATATAAAAGGAACATGGTTTCGCGTATAAAAATGATCGCTGGAATGAATATAATGGAAACAAGACTTCCTCAAGATGGTGCTATAAAAAGTAGAATTGGAAAAAGATTACTAGATTTACGTGTTTCTTCATTGCCTACTAATAATGGTGAGAAAGTTGTAATACGTATCCTAGATTATTCTAAAAGCTTACAAGGACTTGAAACATTAGGATTTTCTCAAACTAATTTAGATAAAATTAATAAAATGATTAAAGTTCCAAATGGAATTATATTAGTTACTGGTGCTACTGGTACTGGTAAATCAACTACTGTTTATTCTATTTTACAGAAATTAAATACTCCTGATGTTAATATTATAACAGTTGAAGATCCAATAGAAATGGATATAGCTGGTATTAATCAAGTTCAAGTTCAATCTGAAATTGGATTAACATTTGCTAATGTTTTAAGAAGCATTTTAAGACAAGACCCTAATGTAATAATGATTGGAGAGATTCGTGATGATGAAACAGCTAGAATAGCAGTTAGAGCATCAATTACAGGACATATAGTATTATCAACAATACATACAAATAACTCTCTTACTACTATTGAAAGACTTACTGATATGGATGTAGAAAGATATTTATTAGGGGCATCTCTTACTGGAATAGTATCACAAAAATTAGTAAGAAAAGTTTGTCCTCATTGTAGGATATTAAGAGACACAAATGATTATGAAAAAAGCATATTTAAAAAAGTATTAAAAAAAGATGTAAATCAAATGTATGAAGCTAATAAGAATGGATGTGATCATTGTTATAAAGGATATAGTGGTAGAACTGCATTATTAGAAGTATTAATAATTAATGAGCCAATAAGAGATGGTATTATAAAAGGAATTCCAAAACAAGACCTTAGAAAATTAGTTTATAAAAGTGATGTTACTACTCTACTTCAAGATGGTCTATTAAAAGTTAATATGGGTGAAACTACATTTGAAGAAATATTAAAAGCAGTTGATTTAGATAATGATATAGGTAACTATGAAGAAGAAAATTTAAAAAGCAGTATAGATGATAGTACTCTTCCTAAAGAAACTATAGAAGAAGAAAAAGAAAATAAAGAATTTTTATTAGACATAACAGATGAAAACAATGATGATTATGTTTCTCTTATTCCTAATAATCCTAATAATAATGATGAGATACCCCATGATAATCCTAAACCAGGAGAAATAGAATATTTTAATTTTTAAGCTTCCTGTAGGAAGTTTTTTATTTTAAATGAATATATTTATATTGGTGAATAGTATGTTTCAATATATACAAAATAAAAGAATAAAAATAATATTTATTATCTCAATAATAATATTCTTTTTTATACTTTTAAAAGTATTTTATATTCAAGTAATTGAATATAAAAAATTAAATACTTTAGCAAATGATTTATGGAGTAGAGAACTAACAATACAAGCAGATAGAGGTAAAATATTAGATAGAAATGGTAAAGTAATAGTAGACAATATTTCAACACTTGGTCTTTATTTAGTTCCAAATCAAATAAATAATAAAGAAGAAGTTTCAACTCAATTATCTAGTTTATTAAATGTTTCTTATGAAGAAATGTATAAACATGTATCGAAAAAAACATCTATAGAAAAAGTTCATCCTGAAGGAAGAAATATTAATGATGATATCGCTAAAAAAATTAATGATTTAAATTATGATGGAGTATATTTATTAAAAGAAAGTAAAAGAAACTATATATACAATAGTACATTATCACATGTAATTGGTTATACTGGAATAGATAATCAAGGACTTAGTGGATTAGAACTTAAATATGATAGTTATTTAACTGGAAAAAACGGAAATATAAAATTTTATTCAGATGGTAAAGGAAATAAATTAGATTTATCTGAATTATATATAGAACCTCAAAATGGTGAAAATATCAAACTAACAATTGATTTAGATATCCAACTTTCACTAGAAAACGAATTAAACCAAGCATTTAATAAATATAATGCACAAAGTGCTATAGGAATAGTTGAAAATGCTAAAACTGGAGAGATACTAGCGATGAGTAGTTATCCTTCATTTGATCCAGAACATTATAGTGATTACGATGAAACTATTATTAATAGAAATCTAGCTGTTTGGCAAAATTTTGAGCCGGGATCTACATTTAAAATAGTTACTCTTGCTGCAGCTATAAATGAAGGTAAAGTAAATATATTTGAAGATAAGTATTATGATAAAGGGAGTATAAGAGTAGAAAATGCTACCCTTCACTGCTGGAAAAGAAAAGGTCATGGATTACAAACATATTTAGAAGTAGTTGAAAACTCATGTAATCCAGGATTTGTAACCTTAGGTCAAAAATTAGGAAAAGAAAAATTGTTTGAATATATTAATGATTTAGGGTTTGGTGAAAAAACTGGGATTGATTTAAATGGTGAAGCTTCAGGAATATTATTTAAACTAAATAAAGTTGGTCCTGTAGAACTTGCTACTACGTCTTTTGGTCAAGGAGTAAGCGTAACCGCTATTCAACAAGTTTCATCTTTATCATCTATAATTAATGGGGGAAATTATTATGTACCATATATTGTTTCATCTGTAGGTAGTAAAGAAAATACCCCAAATTTAAAGAAAACGAATATTATTACAAAAGAAACTAGTGATTTAGTTATATATGCTCTTGAAAGTGTTGTTGCTAATGGTAGTGGAAGAAATGCTTATATTGAAGGATATAGAGTTGGAGGAAAAACCGGTACTGCACAAAAAGTAGGAAGTAATGGAAAATATATGGATGGCAATTATGTATTATCATTTATAGGATTCTTAGGAGCACAAGATCCTAATTACGTTATATATATTGCAATTAATAATCCAAAAGGAGTAACTCAATATGGTGGAGTAGTTTCTGCTCCTATAGCTAGAAATGTATTAAAAGATATTATTTCTATTTATGACTTAAAAGAAGATACAAATGGTATTCAAAAATCATATCGTTGGGATGATACTGTATATTTAACAGTACCAGATATAATTGGTCTTAATAAAAAAGAAGCCAAGAAGACTCTTAAAGGATTTAATATTGAATTTGTTGGTGATGGTAAAGTAATAGATTCTTCTCCAAGTGTAGGAAAAAGAGTAAAAGAAAATAGTACTATTAAAGTACTACTTAATTGATTATCTATAAAGTCCCATCTTATGCTTAATATCTTCAAATTTCTTAGATGCTATGATTCTTGTATAGTCTCTTCCTTCATCGAGAATTTTATCTAACTCATTACTATTAATAATTTTATTATATTTACTTTGTAATTCATGAATAAAATCTATGATTACTTTTGCAACTTCTTTTTTAAATTCTCCATAGTTATTATCCTTAAATATCTTTTCTGTTTCATTTATACTAATTTTAGTAATAGAAGAATAAATGTTAATTAAATTAGATATACCTGGCTTATTAGTAGGATCATATTTAATAATCATTTCACTATCTGTGGTAGATGACATTATTTTCTTTTTAATTGATTCTTCATCATCTAATAAATATATTACACCTTTCTTATTTTCAGCTGATTTACTCATCTTTTTAGTAGGATCTATTAAATCTAAAATCTTTGTTCCTACTTCAGTCATTTGTGGCATAGGAACTTTAAAAGTGTCCCCATACTTCTTATTAAATCTTATTGCTATGTCTCTTGCAAGTTCAACATGTTGTTTTTGATCTATTCCTACAGGAACAATATCAATATCATAAGCTAAAATATCAGAAGCCATTAATACAGGATAAGTAAGAAGACCACTAGTAAAGTTAACATTTTTTAAACTTTTATCTTTAAACTGAGTCATTCTAGATAGTTCTCCATAGTAAGTATTACACTCTAAGAGCCATGAAATATTAGCATGATATTCATTTTCTGATTGAATGAATATATGTACTTTCTTTGGATCTATTCCACATGCTAAATATAAAGCAACTAAACTTCTTATATTATTATGAAGTTCTTTTGGATTTTGTGGAACTGTAACTGCATGCATATCTGCTACAAACAAATACATTTCATAATTATTTTGATTTTCAACCATTTGTCTAATTGATCCAATATAATTAGCTAAAGTTATATTACCAGATGGTTGAAGACCTGTAAGCATTTTTTTCATAAAACTCTCCTTAAATATAATTATACACTATTAATAATAAAAATTCATTATTTTTTTAAAAACTCGTTTACAAATATTTGTTTGTATGCTATGATTTATTTATAAAGAGGTAATATTATGGAAAAATTAACTGATAAACAAGAAAAAGTATTAACAAGTATTAAAAAATTTATAGGTCATAATGGATATGCTCCTACTATAAGAGAATTATGTAAAATATGCAATTTAAGTAGTACTGCTACTATGTTTGTTCATTTAAAAAATTTAACTAAAAAAGGATATATTAATCAAACCGAAAGTAAGTTTAGAACAATTGAATTAAATGTTCCTAATGAATATGATGAAAAGACTAATATTATTGAAGTACCTTTGTTAGGAAAAGTAGCAGCGGGTAATCCAATTGAAGCAATAGAAAATCCAAATGAGTTTTTTTCACTACCTAGTAATTTAATACCATCTTCTCATGAAGTATTTACATTAGAGGTAAATGGTGAAAGTATGATTAATGCAGGTATTCATGATAATGATATAGTTATTGTAGAAAAATGTGAAAATGCTAATAATGGTGAAATAATAGTAGCAATGACAGAAGAAAACAATGTAACTTTAAAAAGATTTTATAAAGAAAAAGATCATATTAGATTACAACCTGAAAATGATACAATGGATCCTATTATACTTAATAATGTTACAATATTAGGAAAAGCAATAGGACTTTATAGACAAATTTAAAAAGGACTTTTAGTCCTTTTATTTTATAGTAATAAAATATATTAATATAGATGCCATTAGTATTAAAACTATAATACCATTTATTTGATCTTGCTTTCTTCCTTTATCCCCTATTCCAATAGCCATAGAACATAAAATACCGCCAATTAAGCCTCCAATATGAGCAGAAAGATCTATTCCACTTATGAATAATCCTAAAGCTAAATTTATTAAAATAACGGGCACTATTTGGTTTCTTAAGAAACCTTGTAAGGTAGATCTATAATGATAAGTAAAATATGCTATACTACCAAGTAATCCAAATATAGCTCCACTTGCTCCTAAACTAAATGTATTATAATCCATAAATACACATGAAAATATACTTCCTAATAATCCACTTATAAAATAAATAATTACAAACTTTAATTTACCATAGTATCTTTCAACTTGAGGACCTAATATATAAAGAGCATATATATTACAAAACAAATGAAATATATTAGCATGTAAAAACATACAAGTAAGTAATCTATATATTTCACCTTTCTGTACAAACAAATAATTATTAGAAAAATAATAATTAATATCATAATTAGAATTAAATACACTAAATAAATATATTATTATATTAAGTGCTATTAATATATAAGTTACAACTGGTTTTTTAGTACTAAATATCTTAGCAAGTTTCTTTTCATTTTTTATAGTTGTTTGATTCATATCATCAGTTAATTTAAAAAATTCTAATGGATCTACTTTATCAGTAAATATAGACTCCTTTACACCAGGAAAAAACTCTTCTACCACTCTATTTTTTTTAAAATCATTTATTTTATTTATTTTAATTGTTTCTATATTTTTAGTATCTATTTTATTATTAACTGAATCTCCAGTATCTAATAACAGATTAAGCATATTCATTTTAAAAGATAAAGTATTTTTCTTTATACTTTTCATAATAGATTTTGCTTTAATAGTATCATTTTTTAATTGTTCATTATTATGTATATAATTAGTATTAATTCTTATTAATTGTAAATCATTTTCCATATTTTCTAGCCATATTTCATTTTCAAGTCCATTAATAATTATGGGTTTATAATCTTCTTCTGTAATAAAATAATGTAATATTTTTAAAATAACATCATCTTTTTTATTAATTCTAATGTTCATTTCTTTCTCCTTTGCAATAATAATATTTTACTATGAAACATAAGATTAGTAAAGAGGTGTTTTATGTTTAAAAGGTATTATAGGAGTATTATATTATTATTGACATTAATATTATTATACTCAATTAGTGGTTTTATTTTTAAAACAAATAATGATTATTTGAATTTGTTAATCTTACCAAATTTTATGCTAAATAAAAATATTCATAGTATTTTATGGTTTATAATATATATTTTAATATCAATAAGTATTATTATAATAAAAAATAAAACAAATATTCTTAAAAACTATGATTATTTATATATTTTACTTACTAATTATTTATCTTTAGAATTATTTATGTATTTTTTCTTTTATTTAATGAGTCCTTTCTTAGGATTTGCTATAAGTTGTGTATTATTAATTTCTACAATACTTTTATTTGTTGAAACAAAAAAGATATCTAAAATATCTTCTTATTTTTTAATACCATATTTTATGTATACTTTGTATAACTATATTTTAATATGTTATATTTATTTTGCTAATTTTTAAATTTTGAAAGGATATCCATAAAATGTTTATCTGGTTTAACTTCAAAAGTCATTTTTTCTTTTGTAATAGGATGACTAAACTCTAAGTATCCAGCATGAAGCATTTGACCATAATCATCTATTATATGTTTATTCCCATATACAGGATCATTTATTAGGGGATGATGAATATATTCCATATGAACTCTTATTTGATGTGTTCTTCCTGTTTCTAAAACTAATTCTACAAGAGTAGACGACTTATAACGCTCAAGTACTTTAAATGTTGTTACAGCCTTTTTACTATTTATTGGAGTAATACACATCTTTTTTCTATCTGTTTTACTTCTTCCTATGGGAGCTACTATTTTGCCTGTATTTTCTTCTATTATTCCTTTCACTAAAGCAATATATTTTCTTTTAACTCTTTTATATTTAAAATCATCACTTAATATTTTATGAGCTCCATTAGTTTTAGCAACTAGTAATATTCCAGAAGTATCTTTATCAATTCTGTGTACTATTCCACATCTATTGCTTCCAGAACAATCACTCAAATTACTAGTATGGCCCATTAAAGCATTTACTAATGTATGTGAAGCATTTCCATTACCTGGATGCACTACCATTCCACTTTTCTTATTTACTACAATTATATAATCATCTTCATATAATATATCTAATGGTATATTTTCTTCTACTATATCACTGGGTATATTTAAATCAAATATCTTAACTATATCATTTTCTTTAACAATATAACTGCTTCTAATATGACAATCGTTTACAAGTATTTTATCATTTTTAATAGATTTTGATATTAAACTCCTACTTTCATTTAACAATTCTGATAAATATATATCTAATCTTTTTAAAGAATCACTCTTCTTTACTACTATTTCTTGCATTTGCTCTCCTTTATTAAAATTATTAATAGCAATATAACTCCAAAAGTAATACACATGTCAGCAAAATTAAATATTGCCATATCTCTTTTAAACAATGTAAAGGAAACATAATCCACTACATATCCTAAAGAACATCTATCTATTATATTACCTAATGCTCCTGATATTATTAAACAAAGTGAAGTAACATGCATATTATTCTGAATGTTATTTTTTAATTCTTTAATTAAATAATATATTAAAACAATACTAATTATTATTAGTATAAAAGGATTATTACTACTAAATATTCCGAAAGCAGCTCCATTATTTGTTACATATTTTATACTTAAAAAATTACTTATTATCGTAATACTACTATTAATAGTCATATTATTAACAACTATATATTTAATTATTTGATCAAATATGATTAGTGATAATACAAATAAAATTATTTTTATATATTTCTTTTTCATATGAATATTTTACCACATATTTTATGTTATATCTATTAGTATTACATCTTCTCCCATTTTTTTTATTTGAGTAAATTTTATACATATATCTTCTGTTTGAGAGAAAATATTTCTCATTATATGAGTTCTTTCTATAACAAAATGTATCATATATCCACTATCAACATCAAATTCGACATCAATAATTTTACCAATTTTTTTTCCATTTTTAATATTAATTATATCTTTTTTTTGTAATTCTGATAATTTCATAATAAATTATATGAATAATAAATTATAATATTAATTTTCTTATATTATTAATAGCATTATTTTCTATACGTGAAACCTGAGCTTGGCTTATAGATAATTCTTTAGCTATTTCACCTTGAGATTTTCCCAAATAAAATCTTTTAATAATTATAGTTTTCTCTCTATCTTTAATTTTATTTAAAGCTTCTTTAAGTGCTAAAAGACTATCTATATCATTTTTAGTAGAATCTTCAATTTGATCAAGTAAATATATTGTATCGCCTTCATTATTATAAACAGGTTCAAATATACTAACAGGTTCACTTAATGAATTTAAAGCATTATATAATTCATATGAAGTAATTTTTAACTGTTCACATATCTTTTCATTTGATAGGTACTCATGATTAATAGAAAGATAATTTTCTTTATAATTAACTATTTCATATGATAATTCTCTAGTAGATCTTGATATTCTAATAGCATTATTATCTCTTAAATACCTTTTAATTTCTCCTTCTATCATAAATACTGCATACGTACTAAACATAACATTAAATGATAAGTCAAAGTTATCAATAGATTTAATTAATCCTACTACTCCAATTTGAAATAAATCATCTAAATTATCACATCTATTCTGATATTTCTTTAAAATACTTAGTACTAATTTTAAATTATACTTTATTAACTTTTCTCTAGATTCATTTTTTCCGTTTTTTAAATCTATAAATAAATTTTTCATTTCACTATATTTAATAGATTTAAGACTACTAGTATTTAACCCACTAATTTCAACTTTATTTTTTGACATTAAAAATCCTTTCAATATTATATTGAAAGGATTAATACTTAATTATTCATTATTTGTTAATTTAATGTTTTTTGCTAATAAATTAATTATAGATTCATCTTCAACAATTTTTACAAAGAATTTCCCATTTTCATCAACTCTTTCTAAAAAAGTAAATTTATTTGTGAAATTTTCGCCATCAGATGTAACTTCAGCTCCTAAATAATATGTAATTCCCTTATATGTTGCTTGTCTTAGTATGAAGAACTGTTTACCACTTTTAAGTCCTAAAATTTTGTTTGTGTAATTATCCATTCTTTTTTCCTCCTATTTTAATGACAATGTTTGAGCACTACTCTCTTGAGCTTCAAAAGATTCTTCAAAACCATTTGCTAATGAATTAGCATAATCTTCTAATCCATCATAGAAAGCATCAGCTTCTTTATCACTTAAACCTTCTGTCCCTACTGGAATTGATTCATCTGGTTTATTTTCAGTAGGATTTACATTATCAACTAGTTCTTGAGCTTTTTCTATACTTTCATCAGTAACAAGGGCATCTCCTGTAGTTGATTCTCCTAAATTAATGTTTCCAACATTTCCAAGTTCACTATTAAACACATCGCCACTTGCAGTTATCTCAGTAGTTTCAGCATTAGGATTAGATAAATCACTGCCAAACACAATACTTTCTGGCATAGTAACTGAAGGTGTAGAATTTTCAGTATCTAAATGATATCCAACTTCATCTTTTTCCTCTTCATCGTCATCTCCGCTATCATCATCTCCGCTATCATCATTTCCACCGTTATCATCAGTATTATCAAATGTGCTATCTTCAGCAGTTTCTGAACTTGTATCATTACTTGGAGTGTTATTGTTTGTACTTTCACCAGTATTATTACTTGGTATATTTTCAGGTTCTACTTCTTGATTTTCATCCTGGTCATCATTTCCACCACCTGTTATATTATTAATATAATAGTTATTTGTTATACTTTCTTGAGTTTGACTAATTCCATCTTTTAAATAATCAGCTATTTCGGATAGTTTTGCTCCAGAAAGCAATGCACCAATTGCAGTTCCAATCAACGCCACAATACCAGTTATTTTTAACCAAAGATTCTTTGATGGATTTGCTACTGCAATTACCTCATCCTTATCATCCTTATCATCCTTTTCATCATCACTTTGAACAACAGGAGTTTCGGGCTCATCACCTGTACCAGTTGCGGGTAATATAGGAATCAAATTTCCTGGTTCTTTATTACTTTTTTGCTCTTCAGAAGTATCTAGTTCATTATCATTATTAAATACTGGTATAATTGGAATTAAATTTTCAGGTTCTTCTGAATTATTTGGTTCATTTGCTACTCCAGGTACTGGCAATATAGGATCTAAATTACCAGATTCGTTAGTATTTTTAACATTATTATTCTTTACAATTAAATGATATTGTTTTGCAAAATTACTTGCTTCTTCAAAAGAAATTAAACTATCTAGTGTAGCATTTGGATATATTTCTTTTAAATTATTATGAAGAATTATTGACTCAATATTTGTCGCCATAATAATTGCACTAATAAGTTCTCCAAATGTCATTCCATTTTTATATTCTATAACGTTTGATTGATTAAACACATCATTATCTATATTATCTTCATTATTAACATTGTTATTAGAAGATATTTCATCAACTATATTTGACTGATCAAATTCATCATTAGTAATATTATTTGCATTATCTGAAGATATTTCTCCAACAGGATTGATTTCTGATACTTTTTGCTCTAAAGATAACTTGGCATCATAATCTTGTTCTTCTTCCTCGTTATTTTCAAAATTATCCGTTCCTATTTCCTTTCCTGTCAAATTAATACTTTCAACCATTTTACTAAGTCTATCCAACTCACTTGAAGACTTATCATATAAATTTTTACTATTATTAAATTCATTTTTACGATATTCAAGTTCCGCTTCTATAGTTGGTTTTTCTAAATCTGAAGCTTTTTCTAAATTATTAGTTAGAATATCAATTCTGGCTTGAGCTTTTTCCATTTTTATTTTAGATAATTTAACTAATGTTCTTAATCTTTGATTAGATATAACATTTTCGATTTCTTTTACTCTATCATCTCTTCTTCTTATCTCATCACTAAAATATATAGCAGCATTAATTGCTTTGTCGTGTAAATCGTTTATATCTTGTCCTTGAATATTTTCTAATTCTTTTTTATAGGAATCAAATAGCTCAAATCTTCTTCTTATTTCATCAGATGATATCCCTTCTAGACTTTTTTGAAAATCTAATCTTTCTTCCGGAGTTCTAATACCAACATTGATATCTTCACTTCCCATATATTGTCTACATAAAGTGTTTAAAATAATTTTAATTTCTAATAATCTGTCCATTATTTAACTGCCTCCTTCTTATTTCTAATCATCATCTTAATAATATATTTTATTGAACCATTATTTGAAATATCCAATAATTTTTCAACATTATATCCTTTCTCTTTTAATAGAGCTATCATAGCATCTTTTGTCATATACTCTGTTGATAAGTTTTCCCAAGAAGCATCGGTTGTTCCCTTTATTTGTTGTAATTTAATTTTGACTTTAGATTCTATTGTCCTTGTTCTTCCATCAGTGGTTTTTGGATTACTTGTTGACCAGGATGACCAACTCGTCCATTTTGAATCTGATGTTTTAGTTGCCCCATCTTCTGGAGAAACTGCAGAATATGAACTTGACTGCCCGATAGATGACTTATACCATTTATATGCAGTAGTTTGTGTTGATGTATCTTTTTGTGCTCCATCTATTGGTGCAGAAGTATAATATACAATTTCTTTTGATACATCTGTTGTATTTGAAGGATAATATATTTTAGTATCTGTTCCCTCTAATTTATACCAATTATATAATGTAACTGAAGTTATTTCACATACATCTGAAGCATTTCCACATGATGTTGTAGTATTTTTACTCCAATCACTATACGTTTTACATAATGTTCCTTTACTTACTTCACTTGCTAATATTGAACTGCTTGTTGAACCTGAAGCAACACAACTATAAAGAGTTCTCATTTGATATGTTAACGATGCATCCTCTGAATCTTCTCCTAATCCACACGCCTCAGTTTTTAGTTTACCACTAGTAGAACTACTAGATAATGCACACAAGTAATATAATGTTGGTTGATAAGTCGAAGTAATGGTTCTTGTACGATATAAATATCCTGTTCTTGCTCCATCACTATAAGGGTATCCACTTATTGCTGTAGCACTGAAAGCTTTAGCTCCATTTGAATTAAGTGCATAAGTTTTACTTGCTGTAGTTGTAAACCACTTATAAGCTTCTGTTGTTTTATTATCATGTCCACTATAGTCGTTATTTGGTGAAACTCTATAATATTCCTTAACATCATTTGCTTTATCTTTTTCACCACTTGATGAATAGTATTTTTTGATTGTTATATTCCAAATGTAAGTTAAATCCTTATATCTATAATATGTAGTAGTTGCTAAAGTTTTATAAGCATCATATTTAATTTCATCTTTCCATATTTCTTCAACCTCTCCTAAATTTGTACTCTCTTCTTTTAATGTTTGAGGCATAAATAAGAAATCAACATATGTTTCATCTGCTTTGATTTGTGCTTTAGTACCCTCTTTTGATTCATCATATAATGAATCAGAATTATGATCTGTACACACTAACCAAGGTGTCCATTGTTTAGTACCATCCTCTAAAATGCAAACAGAAACATAAGATGTACTATTATTACAATTTTGAAAATTATTTGGTACTACAAGTCCTTTGTCTATTAGTGCTTGCAAATCCACTTGTGCACATTCTCCAGCAACACTAGGATATAACTCACTATTGTTTTCAAAATATAATTTACCAGCTTCTAATAACGTACTTTCATAGCTAAATTCTGGCTCCTTTTTAACAGTTTTCTTTGAACTGCAACCTCTAATTAAGAATATAATTAATATTATTGCTACTACTAGAAAAACAAGTATTAATATTTTCTTCCTACTAGATTTCTTTTTATCGTAATCGCCATCTTCATAACTATAATCTTCATAATTATTATTTGACATAATATTCCTCCACTTCACGTATGTCATATACTATATTGATTTTAGCACACATTGATGTACAAAAACAAGTATTTAATTAAAAAAAGTATAATTTTAATTATTATACTTTCATAACATTTTTTAAACGTCTAATTACTTTCTTTTCTATTCTAGATATATATGATTGCGATATATTTAATTTTTGAGCAAGTTCTTTTTGAGTAAGTTCACTTTTTCCAAATAATCCATATCTTAATTCCATTATTTCTCTTTCTCTACCCTCTAAGTTATTTATTTGAATTTCAAGTACTTTTTTATCTTCGCATAATTCAATTTCCTTTTCTACACCATCTTCTTCAGTTCCAAAAACATCTTCAATATGCAATTCATTTCCTTCATTATCAAAGTTAATAGAATCTTCAAAACTTACTTCATTATTTCTTTTTTTATTCTTTCTTAGAAACATTAATATTTCATTATCAATACATCTTGATGCATATGTAGCTAATTTAATATTCTTATCTAATTTATATGTTTTAATTGCTTTTATTAACCCTATAGTACCTATACTAACTAAATCTTCTAAATCATATGAGGTATTATCATATTTCTTTGATAAAAAAACTACTAATCTTAAATTATGCTCTATAAGTTTATTTCTTGATTTATTGCATCCTCCATTTGATTTTTTTACTAATTCTTCTTCAACACTTTTTTCCAAAGGCGGAGGCAAAATATCACTACTTCCTATAAAAAATACTCCATCTTCTTTAAAAAACTTATCTAATATTTTTTGAATCATTTTGCCTCCATTATCTTATAATTTAACAAACAATTATATCCATTAAATCTTTTATTAATTATTCCCACTACAATATCATTTCTTTCCCCTAAACCATCAATATATACTTTTTTAGGTTTAAAACATTTTAATAAAGAGGTTGAGTCAATAGTTTCATATGGCACTAAGAAAAACTCTTCATCTACTTTTTTATTAATTATTATTACTTTTTTATTTGAATAAGGTTCTATTAATGAATTAGCACTATCCATATATCCAGTTAAATATAAAACTTTACCATTATTTAAATATATTGTTACTTTATATCTTAAACGCAACACACTACTTAAATTATATATAAAATATTCAAATATATTCATAATAAAAGGTATAAATATTAAATAGTATTTATATTTAAAAATACTATTAATTTTAAAATAATATAGTACTCCTCCTAAAAAGAATGATAATATATAAAAACATATTATATTTTTAATAAATGTTTTATAATTAGAATATCCAAAAGCAATATAATTAATAATTACACCTAATACTAATTTAAATATCCATAGCTCTAAATTATTCATATTAATAAATAAATATAATATTGAGGCTTCACCTATTAAACAAGCATATATTATATTAATGTTTTTTGTGTTTAATTTTAAAATCATACTCATACTTTTAAGTAATATATAATCTATTACAAAATTTAATATTAATAATTCATCTATATACATTTTATTCACCCATAAAGAGTATATATTAAAAAATAAGTAATAATTGTCGAATTATTACTTATTTTTATTATTTTTCAAAAAATGAAATTTGTTTTGGTTTTAATAAACGTTTTTGAGATTTTTCTTGTGCATTACTATCTTTTTCAATGCTATTTACAATAATCTTCTTTGCACTAAGATTATATCTTGTAGGAATTCTTCTTTCACTATCTTTTAAGTCATAATCTCTAATAAACATTTTAAAATCTCTTTCAACCTTTTTTATTCTAACAGATTTGTCAGTAGCAGGATTTCCATATCTATCTTTAGGCGCCATTAAACTATAATATAAAGCTCTTACGACACTATATATTGCTAAAGTATCACTTTGTTCACCTACATCAATATGATTTATTATTGTTAATAAAGCATCTAATTCATCATCTGAGCCTTTATGCTTTTCAAACAATTTATATAAATCTTTTAAAAATTTAATGTCTTTATGAACACTTCTATAATAAAGATTATTTTCTACATATTCATCTGTTAATTTTTGTTTATCTTCTGTATACATAACAGGAGTATATGTTATCTTATTATCATACTTAATTTTGTTTCTTCCATTTCCAACAGCATAAGCAATATTTATATCTGGTGTATCCCCTATTTTACGTAATGAATCTTTATAATGCATTACCAAGCCTTCTAAATCAAATTGAGAAGTAAATGCATCTAATTCTTCTAAAGTCATTCTATCAGTTAATCTATTATATTTATAATATCTAGCTTCAATTTTTCCATCTGGTAATTCAATATAACTTACATTTCCACCAAATGATGGACAAGCAATCTTTGATTTAGCATTATAATTAGACATAATTTTAATAAATGATTGGTATTCACTCATATTATTAAATACTTTTTTATGTTCACCAACATATTCTACTAATGAATATCTTTTAACAGTTTTTTTATCTTTTTTAGGATGTGTTATTACTTTTTTATCTGTTAATGACGCAGAATAGATAATTTGACTCTTATCTTCTTCACCACAAAAGTATACAACATTTACACTATATCCATTAATTGTTATTTGAATAGTTGGCTTAAGAATTAAATCACTATTTATATTAGAACTTAAAAACAATTTTTCTAATTCAGAATCTAATAAATACTTAAAGCTTAATGTTGCTTTAGAGTTTCCTTTTTCATCAACCGCCAATAATTTTGTATTTAAATAATCAGATAATTTATGCTTTAATTTATTAAGATCTTTTTCAGGTATTAATGATAATTTATCACCAAAAAGCAAATTAATACAATAATTAATACTTACATTGATAGCTTCATTACATTTTTTTAAAGTATCTTTATCCATATTCCCCCCACATTACTATTAATAAAGTCTACTCACTAAAGTGGGTATATTATATCAAAATTACTCATAAAAGTCAATTTTCACTTTACTAAATCATTTTTTTATGATAAATTATATATGGCTTAAAAAGGAGGCAACTATGGCAAAAAATGTATCAAATAGAAATAATATGAGTGCTCAAAATAGATCTCACTCAAATAGAGCAACTAAAAAAACTCAAAAAATCAATTTACAAGCTACTTTAATTAATGGTAAAAAGGTAAGACTTTCTACTAAAGAAATTAAAAACAATAAAAAATCCAACTAATCTGTTGGATTATTTTATTATCTCTTGCTCTAAAACTAGATCAATATTATAAGAAGACTTTACTTCTTTTTTTATGTATTTTATTAGTTTAATTATATCTTGAGAAATTGAGAAACCATCATTAATTATAAAATTAGCATGCTTTTCACTTATTTTAGCTCCATTAATCTTATATCCCTTTAAAGATAAGTCATCAATTAATTTACCAGCAGATAATCCATTAGGATTTCTAAATACACTTCCAGCAGATGGATGAGATAAATCTTGAGAAGTTATTCTTTTATTTGTTCTTTCTTCAATTAAAGATAAAATATCTTTAATATTCCCATTAACTAATTTTAATTTACATGAAAGAACTATATAATTATTTTTTTCTTTTAAAATTGAATATCTATAATCAAATTTTAATTCTTCATTTGAAAGTTCTATTATATTTTTTCCATCATATACCATAGCACTTAATAAAACATCTTTAATAGAACTATTATATGCTCCAGCATTGCCATAAATAGACCCACCAATAGTTCCTGGAATTCCACAAGCCCATTCATACCCAGTATATCCTTTATTAGATAAATATAGAGCTAATTTATTTAACATATAAGAAGATTCTACATAAACATAATCTTTTGAAATAATACATTTATTAAATTTAGGTTTAATAATTACTCCATCATAATAATCAGGTAATATTATATTTGAACCATTACCTATTACAAAATATTTTGTTTCATAATTATTAATTATTTTTAAAATAGATGTTAACTCACTTATAGTAGTAGGATATACCATAGCATAAGCTACACTATTTAATCTATAAGTATTGTATTTTGTTAAATCAACATCCAACTCTACTTTACATACTTTCTTTAATTCATCAACCATTAATAATCTCACTTAAATAAGAAGATACTTTATCATTACTTTCTATATAATCAACAATCTTACCATTTTTTATTTTAATAAGAGTAACATCTGAAATAACTAAATCAGAAGGATTACTAGCTTTTTTATTACTTTCACTTCCCATATGAGATTTATTTTCACTTAAAGACATATCAACTTTATATATTCTAACATCTGATGTTTTATCAGATAAATATTTTACATATGCATTTTCACTATATTCATTAAAATCATCAAATAAAACATAATATGTTTTTTCACTTCTATTAAAAACACTACCTACTAATATAAAATTATAATCAAATTCCGTTTCTTCTTTAGTTGGTGCTTCATAAGATTTATCAAATACCCCTAAAGAATCTAATCCTATCGCACAAGCATAAAACACTAAAACAAATAGTATTACTCCTATTATAGTTTTTACTCCACTTGTTACTTCATCCTTTTTATTATACACTTCTTTGTTTTTATTTCTTTCTCTTTTTTTAGCTTTATATTTTAATTTCATATTATTTTTTGACATAATACACTCCCATCATTAACAAATTATAACACAAATAATCTATTTCAATCAATATTTGTTGATTTTTTCATATTTTTATTATATAATCTACTTTAGTATTTATTTGGCAGTGCTAAAAAAATTATAATGTGTTTCTTTGAAAAAAATATAAGTAACTTCTGCCAAAGCCGGGGATTTGACAGTTTTAAAATATAAATATTAAGCAAACCATTATAAAATGGT
>CAZDPZ010000007.1:5325-24846 GCA_964507635.1 uncultured Clostridium sp. | reverse complement strand
GTACCCTCTACTACTCCTTTAAACCATGAATATGACATATCATTAGCAAATAATACAATTAAAACAACATTTAATATAATACTTATATATGTAACTATTTTATTTTTCATGATTTTCTCCTAATATAATTAAAACACAATTATTAATTATTTTCAATCTAAAAGAAAAGTTATTCACTCTCTTCATTTTTATATGTTTCTTCAAATAATTTATCTATATTTTTAGTAGGAAGTAACATATTATTACTTTTATTAATTTCTATATTAAATTCTTTTGTATTATGTTCTAATTCATCTCCATCTATACACCAAGAAGGAGGAACTTCATCAAATATTAATTTAATATTATCTGTTTTAAAATAACTAAATCCTGGTAAGTTATTTATTTCTCTTCTTTTTAAATAAAATATTGCTTTAAATATATCCCATTTATTTTTTATATCACACATTAATACTTCAAATTTATTATCATCTAATTTAACATCAGGATATATATTATTAACTCCACTAATTCTATTACTATTAGATATAAATATAAATGATATTCTTCTTTCATATTCAACACCATCTATAATGTATTTAATATTATAAAAATTAATTTTTTGTTTTAACTGTTGGATTCCATATATTACATATGCTAATCTTCCATATTTTTCTTTTAATTTTCTTGGAGTTGAATATGAAATATCAACAAAAGCTCCTAGACAAGCTATATATACAAATGGACTCTTATTTATTAAACAAACATCTATATTTTTTTGAGCACCATTAAGTATCATTAATAAATTTCTTGTAGTACTTCCATTCATACCATACATATGAGCTACATCATTAACACTACCAAGAGGTAAATGTCCAAGCAATATTGGATGTTTTCTTTCAATATTTCCACTTATTACTTCATTTAGTGTTCCATCCCCTCCAGCACAAATTAATAAATCAACATTATGGAGTTTTTTAGTTATTTCTTTTGCGTGACCTCTATACTCAGTATAAAATATTTTAGTTTCATATCCATAGTTTTCAAGTATTTTATAAATAGATTTAATTCCCATTCTATTAGTTAATTTTCCACTATTTGGATTATATATTACAACACATTTCATCATATTAACTCCTTAATAATAATATTACGATATATTTATTATTATATCATTATATATAGCATTTTTCTATAATTTAATTTATAATATACATATGAGAAAATTTTTAGGGAAAGTTTTGGATTATATGCGTCTTGCAAGAGTTAAACATTACATAAAGAATTTACTAATTTTTATGCCTCTTTTATTTTCTATAAAAACAGAGAATCATATAATTATTAGTTCAATATTAGGATTCATATCTTTTTCATTAATGTGTAGTGTAGTATATATTGTTAATGATATTAAAGATATTAAAATTGATAAAAAGAATAAAAAAGATAGACCTTTAGCCAAAGGAAAAATAACTATTAATAATGCTTTAATTTTTGCTTTTATATTATTAATACTATCTATAATAGTTAATTATTTTACTATTAATATTTATATGTCATATACTTTATTATTTACTTATTTATTTTTAAACTTTTTATACACATTTTATCTTAAAAATATTCCAATTATTGATATTCTCTTATTAACTGTTTTTTATGTTATTAGAGTATATTATGGTGGGATTATAACTGATAGTCCTATATCTAGTTGGATGTATCTTACAATAATGTGTGCTGCTTTTGCTGCATCTTTAGGAAAAAGGAAGAAAGAAATTGGTAAAAATGAAAGACATGTTTTAAAATATTATAATGAAGTATATTTAGATAAATTTATGTTTTCTAATATAACACTAACTATATGTTTTTATTCTCTTTGGGCAATCAGTCAAGCAAATAAATATATAGCGTTTTCTATTCCAATTTTAATTGTTATATTAATGAGGTATTTCTTAATAGTGGAAACTGGTAAAGAAGGAGATCCTACTCAAATAATATATAAAGATAAAATGTTATTATCATTATGCATAATTTATGGTATATTTATGATACTGGTGATGTATATATGATAATATATGATTTTGATAAAACAATATATAAAAAAGATAGTGGTATAGAAATATTTTTTTATGCATTAAAATATAATTTTTTTATAATGTTCATCCATTTCTTTAAGATGTTTTATTGGTTAATACTATACATTTTTAATAAAATTACATACAAAGAATTAAAAGAAAAATCATACTCATTTTTATCTAAAATTAATAACTTGGATAGATTTATTAACTTGTATGCTAATCATTGTATGAAGGGTATTAAATCATGGTATAAAAAGACTAATAATGACATTATAATAAGTGCATCTTTAAATATATGGATTTATCCTATATGTAAAAAATTAGGAGTTAAAAATGTTATATGTACAATGTATGATATTAAAACTTCTAAAATAAAAGGAAATGAAGTAAAAGGAATAGAAAAATTAAATTTATATAAAAAGAAATATAAAATTATTCCATTAGAAAGTTATGCAGATAATAAAAGTGATATGTATATTTTAGCTTATGCTAAAAAAGGATATGTTGTTTCAAATAATAATATTTATGATTATAATGAATACGTTTTTAAAAATAGAATAATTGATCAATTTCTTAATAAAAATTTTATATTATTTATTATTTGTGGACTATGTGGAACATTAACTAACTTTGTATTTTCACTTATAATTTCAAAGTATCTTAATCCTTTAATATCTTATGTAATAGGATATTCAATTAGTTTATTTGTTTCTTATTTTTTAAACGAAAAACTTATTTACAAAGGTAAGCTAAAAATAATTAAGTTTATTAAATTTATAGTTTCATATATACCTAACTTTATAATATTATTTAGTTGCGTATATCTATTTATTAATATTTTATCTTGGCATAAAGTATTTGCTTATTTATTAAGTGCATTAATTGGAATACCATTAACTTATATTATTACTAAAATTTTTGCGTTTAGTAAAAAAGAAATTTGATAAAAAATAAATAAGTTGTATAATTAATTAAAATGATATAAGGAGCTAAACATGAAAAAAAACAAGAGAGAAAAAATATTTATTACAGGAGGAAGTGGATTCTTAGGAATAAATTTAATAAGATATTTACTTAATAAGGGTGATTACGATATAACAAATTTAGATTTAGTTGAATTTGATTATAATGATGTTAAAGATAAAATCAATTCGGTTAAGGGTGATATTAGAAATAAAAAATTAGTTGATAAGTTAGCTAAAGATTGTGATTATGTTATTCATTGTGCTGCGGCTTTGCCTTTATATAAAAAGGAGGATATTTTCTCAACAGATATAGATGGAAGTAAAAATGTAGTAGATGCTGCATATAAAATGAAAGCAAAGAAGTTTATTCAAATATCTTCTACTGCAGTATACGGTATACCAGATCATCATCCATTACTCGAAACAGATAAGTTAGATGGAGTTGGTCCTTATGGAGTTGCTAAAATAGAAGCTGAAAAGGTATGCATAGATTATAGAAAAAAAGGATTATGTGTTTCAATAATAAGACCAAAATCATTTATAGGACCTGAGCGTTTAGGTGTATTTGCGTTATTTTATGATTGGGCTAAAGATGGAAAAAGATTTCCTATGATTGGAAGTGGAAATAATAAGTATCAGCTTCTAGACGTAGAAGATTTATGTGATGCTATATATTTATGTATGAGTTTGCCTAAAAGTAAAGTAAATGATGTGTTTAATATTGGAGCAAGTGAGTACACAACTATGAAAGAAGATTATCAAGTTGTACTAGATTATGCAGGATATGGTAAAAAAATCAAAGGTTTTCCAGCTAAACCAGTAATATTTGCTTTAAGAGTTTTAGAAGCTATGCATTTATCTCCATTATATAAATGGGTATATGAAACTGCTTC
Source organism: uncultured Clostridium sp. (assembly GCA_964507635.1). GTDB lineage: Bacteria > Bacillota_I > Bacilli_A > RF39 > UBA660 > CAG-1000. Next base: position 20,937 of record CAZDPZ010000007.1, on the reverse strand, counting down.
AACTGATTCATTCGTATCAATAGAAAAGGCACAAAATATTTTAGGATATAATCCAAAACATTCAAATAAAGATGCTTTATTAAGAAATTATAAATGGTATTTAGATAATTTATCTTCTTTTGAAGGTAAAAGCGGTGTTTCACATAGAGTTCCATGGAAACAAGGAATATTAAGTGTAGCAAAATGGTTTTTCTAATATGAAAAAAATAACTAATAAAATAATTAATTATATAAAAGAAAATTATATATTTTTTCTTTTGCTAATTTCACTATTAATTATTTTATTTATGCATATTCCAAATTACATTTATCCTTCTGAAGCATCATACAGTTTTTCATTTTATCATTTTAATTATGATAAAGGCTTTTTATCAAGAGGCCTTATGGGTACAATATTTAAACTTATATGGGGAAAAGTTACTTATAAAAGAATTTTTTATACTACTATGCTTTTAGTAGTAAGTTTAATAACATTCGTATCATACTTAATAAACAAATTAATTAAAAAATATGACAAATCAAATAATATTTTAATAATATCATTATTATTGATATTTAATCCTGCTTCTTTTATGCTTATGTTAATAAATAGTGAATTTGGAAGATTAGACTACTTCTTATTTTTTAATGCTATTATTTCACTAATACTATTATATAAAAATAAATGTTTATATTTAATACCTATTATATCTTTCATTTCTATGTGTATTCATCAAAATTTTATATTCTACTATGCTCCTTTAATATGTGCGATAATGTTATATGAAGGAATAAACAATAAAGATTACAAAAAAATAAAATATTTGTTACTTAATATTTTCACGTTATTAGTAGCATTGATATTAATATATACTATAGGAAAAAATACAGGATACTCAAGCTACTTAGAACACTATAGTGCTATATCTGCTCAAACAGATTATGTAGTACAGGGAGGATCACTTTATTGGGAATTTTATCAAAGTCTTAGTGAGGGTATTAAGTTTATTTTATCTCGTGCTACGTCTAATCAAAATATATTTGACTGGATATATGCATGTATATCATTATTAATTTATATTAACATACTTTATTCATTAGTTTTTAAACATATTAAATTTAAAAACCAATGGCTTACTATTCTTGTATTAATAGCACCTCTTTCAAATTTATTATTATTTTTTATAGGAGCTGATTATGGAAGATGGTTTCAAACTATAAATACAGGTTATGCTATATTATCATTTTATATTCTATATAAATATAAAAATGAAATAATGCCATCAATAAAAAAAATAAATATTACTCCTTATGTATTCGCATTAATAATATTTATTATTTTATTTCAAAGTACTAATTTTTACTATTTAACTTTTGATAAAATAAATAGTTTAATTAATAAAATTATTATTATGTTTAATTAATAATTTTTTTATATTCGTAAATACTATTATTATGAAAGTAATAATAGATAAAAAAGTAAAGGAAAAAAGACATTTTATTAAAATAATATGTATGTCATTTTCAATAATTATTGCATTATTTATTTTGTCATGTATTGGATTATATATATACATTTATATTAAAGCACCTGAATTTAAAACAGAATTATTATATAAGAAAGAATCTTCTAATATATATGATGCTAATAATGAATTAATTAGTACTATTGGAAGTCAAAAAAGACAATTAGTTACTTATGATGAAATCCCTAGTGTATTAATCGACGCTATTATAGCTACAGAAGATTCAAGGTATTTTAATCATGATGGACTTGATATTCCAAGGTTTTTAAAAGCTGGATTTGGATACTTAAATAATGAAAATTATGGTGGTGCTTCTACTATAACTATGCAAGTATCTAAAAATACTTTTACAAGTAGTGAATCTAGTGGAATAGATGGAATAATAAGAAAATTTACTGATATATATTTATCTATATTTAAAATAGAAAAAGATTATTCAAAAGAAGAAATAATTGAATTCTATGTAAATGCTCCTTATTTAGGGTCTGGATCATACGGAATAAAACAAGCTATTAAGACATATTTTAATAAAGATATTCAAGATATTAACCTAGCAGAAGCAAGTATAATAGCAGGGTTATTTCAGTCTCCTAGTTTGTATGATCCAAATATTAATCCTTCTTTAACTGATGAAAGAAAGAATGAAGTAATAGATTTAATGTTAAGACATGGATATATTACTAATACTTTAGCAAATACTGTAAAAAATACTAAAACAGAAGATATAATAGTTTCTCAAAATGATGAATTAAATCCGTATCAAGGATTTATTGATACAGTCGTACAAGAAGTTATTGATAAAACTGGTCATAATCCTTATGAAACATCAATGGATATATATAGTACTATGATTCAAAGTAAACAGGATGTAATAAATGATTTTTATAATAATTATAAATTCAAAGATAAAAAGGTTCAAGTTGGAATAAGTGTAATAGACAATGATACAGGATCTATTATAGCTGTTGGTGCTGGAAGAAATAAAACTAGTGAAATGTCATTTAATTATGCTACTCAAATTAAAAGACATCCAGGAAGTACAGCTAAGCCTTTATTTGATTATGCTCCTGGTATAGAATATAACAATTGGTCAACATATACCCCATTTATAGATAAGCCTGTAAGATATACCAATGGTGGTATAATGCACAATATAGATGGTGCTTATCAAGGATTCTTAACTCTTGAGCAATGTTTAATAAGATCAAGAAACACATGTGCCCTACAAGCATTTAAAAAAGTGAAAAATTCTAAAATAAATAGATTTGTCACTACTTTAGGAATAACTCCAGAATACTTAGGAAGTGACTATTATATAAATGAAGCACATTCTATAGGTGGATTTACAGGTGTTTCGCCAAGTTCTTTAGCAAGCGCATATTCAGCATTTGGAAATAATGGTTATTACATTGAAAGTCATAGTGTTAATAAAATTATTTATAAAGAAACACAAAATAATAAAGAAGTAGTTTATAATTATGAAAGAGTTAAAGCTATGAAAGAATCAACTGCCTATATGATATCTTACATATTAAAGAAAGCAACTAGTGCTTCAGTTAAAGTCAAAAACACTGATATAGCTACTAAAACAGGAACAAGTAGTTATGATGATGCTACATTAAGACGCTTAGGCTTATCAAAAAACGTAATACAAGATTCTTGGACTGTGACATTTAGTCCTGACTATACAATAGCTATATGGTATGGATATGATAAATTAACAAAAAAATATTATAATACAACATCTCACGCTATGAAAGAAAGAATAAAAATCCAAAAAAGAATAGTAACTAATATAATGGAAAACAATTCCAAATTTAAAGCTCCATCTGGAATAGTGGTTTCTAAAGTAGTAGTTGGCTCAAATCCAGCAGAACTTCCAAATTCTAATACACCGAAAAGTAAAATACAAACACACTTATTTTTAAAAGGTACTCAGCCAACAAAAGTTTCAACAAAAAGTTATTCAACTAATATTACTACTCAAGAAAATAAAACAGAGTCAAATAATAAGATAGAATTACCTAATATTTTAAATCCATAGTATATTTATTTAATAAAAAAGTTTATAATGTATATATGAAGAAAAGAAGAAGACTAAAAATTAAACCAGTAATTATAACAATACTGTTAATAATAAGTTTAACTTCTTTTGTTTATTCTTTAATTCATTTTATTAATTGGGGAGAAGATAACAAAGAAGTAAAAGAAATAATGACTACAGTTGATACAGATAATATAATAGTTGAATCAACTGAAGGAGAAGAAGTAAACTCTAAAAATGAAAGTAAAGAAAGTATTTACTGGTCATATATTAAAATGAATTTAATTAGTGTTGACTTTGATAGTCTTTTAAAAACAAATAAAGATACAGTAGGTTGGATATCAGTTAATGGAACTAATATTAATTATCCTATTGTTCAAACAAAAGATAATAAATATTATTTAACTCATTCTTTTGAAAAAACTTATACAGATGCTGGATGGGTATTTATGGATTATAGAAATAACGCCGTAGATTTTGATAAAAATACTATTATATATGCTCATGCTAGAAAAGATAAATCAATGTTTGGTTCACTAAAGAATATATTAAAAGGTTCTTGGTATGGTAATAGTGATAACCACATAATTAAACTTTCTACACCAAGTGAAAATACTTTATGGCAAGTATTTAGTATCTATCATATTCCTACAGAAAGTTATTATATTACAACTAGTTTTAAAACAGATAAAGAATATGAAACATTTTTAAATACAATTAAAAAAAGATCAGCTGCTAAGTTTGACGCTACATTAGATGTAAATGATAAAATATTAACATTATCAACTTGTTATAATGATTCTCAAAAAGTAGTATTACATGCTAAACTTATAAAAAGAGAACAACGCTAAGAATTAATTAAATTAATATAATCTTTTATAAATCCTTCATACACTTTATCAAAATTATATTCTCTTATAAAGTCTTCAGGTTTAAAAATAATAGTATCTTTATTTATTACATCACTTTTAGATAATACTTCGTATACAAATTCACTACAATAATATTTTTTTCTATGCAATTTAACTTTATAATAAGCAAGTAAAAGACCCATTATATTATATCCTTTGTTATCATTTTTAATTCTTTCAATATTCTTTTTAATTTTATGATAAACATAATTTGATACTTCAATTTTATATATTGATATTAAAGCATTATCTTTTTTAATAAATAAACCTTTACATATATTTTCTTCCTTAAATATACCAATCATTGGAAAATACATATATTTTCTTCCAAATGAGTACATTTTTTTGCAGTTTTTATCAAATGTTATAGAAATATGAGAATATTTATCACTAGAAAAATACTTTATCATTTTGGATATAGTTGAATTAGTTTGAGTTAAAACGATATATATTATTTTATTATTCATTCTTATTCACATAATTAAAATATGATTTTGGAACTTCTATATTTAATTTAATTTCTCTATGAGTAATTGGATGAACAAATATAAGTTCATTTGCCATCAAAAACAAAGTTCTTGATGAGTCTTTAATTCCATACTTCTTATCTCCCACTATTGGAGTATTATTTTCTGCCATATGTACTCTGATTTGATGATGTCTACCAGTTAATATATTTATATTTAATAATGAATACTTACCATTAGTTTTAATAGTTTTATATTCAGTTATAGCTTCTTTTCCATAAGAGCTACTATATACTTTCAAAAACTTATTTTCACTTAATTTTGACCTTATTATGCCTTCATTAAGAGTTTTATTATGAGTCAAAACAATATAATGTCTTTTAACATCACTCCAATTCTTTTGCATGATTTCCTTTATATTTTTATTTTTAGCAAACATTACTAGTCCACTGGTTTCTTTATCCAATCTATGTATAATAAATATCTTAGCATTCTTATTCTTTTTATGAATATAATCAAAAACCCTAGAATATAAATTATCTTTAAATCCCTTATCTAAATTAATAGTAAGTAAGTTATTAGGCTTATTTACTACTAATAAATATTTATCTTCATATATTATATCTAATCTATCTTTTTTCATTCTTTTTTGACTTCTTTACTTCATACATTTTTTCATCTATAACTTTTAAAAACTTAGATAAGTCTTTCTTAGGATTATATATGTCACTTCCTATAGAAAGAGATACTTTTATATCATGTTTCTTATTATAATTATTAACTTCTTTATCTATCCTATTTTGTATGATTTCTATATCACTTGGTTTTTTAATACATGCTACTACAAGAAATTCATCCCCACCAGTTCTTATAACACTATCAGTTGCTCTAGAAGAAGATATTAATATAGACACGACATCTTTTAATATTACATCACCCATATCATGACCATATGTATCATTTATTAATTTAAAAGAATCAATATCTATCATAAACATAGCATATAATTTATTTTCTGCCATAGTAAGCCCTTCTAAAAATCTTCTATTGTATGCTCCGGTTAATGCATCAGTATTTACTACAGCATCATATTTATATATATACAATATTAAAGCAGAAAGCGTTAATCCCATTGTCATATAAAGTTCACCTGGCAAAAGTAAGTCAATAAATATTCCTATTAATGGACATATCATCGCAAAAAATACCCTATTACTTATATATTTGTTTTGAAATAAATATTTACCTATCATAACTAATGATGGCATACTAAGAGGAATCAAAAGGATACTAAAATAAGCCTCTTCAGTAAAATAATTAAGTGATATTTCCTTTTTTCCAAACATTCTAAAAGTAGCATAAACAATTATAAGATATATAATTAATTCAATAAATGTGGTTAATACTAACTTTTTCTTATTGTTTTCATGCAAATAATTTGTTTCAATATAATAACAATATATTAATAATGGTATTATTGCAATAGTATAAGATAAAAGTAATAAATAATAATCTATTGTTTGTTTACTAGAATAAAATATGCATACATTTATTGTACTTAATGCAATAGCGAAAAATACATAAAGAAAAAATAAAATCGAATTATCAGTTAATTTTCTTTTATATTTAGAATAATAATCGATTGCTACTACTAATATTAATATTATATTAAATACTTCAAAGTTTCTTACTCCCATATTTTCTCCTTTATAAAAAAATATTATAACATAAAATATTCTTTAAGCAATTATTTTAATAAATAATTCTGATAAATAAGGGTCAAATAAAGCTCCTTTGCCACCGTCATTAACATCTTTCGTACACTTTATTATCTCATCTATTCCTTCTTCTTTAGAAATAGGAATATTATATATTCTCTTTGATGTCATGGCATCATAAGAATCTGATAATGCTAACATTTTACTCCACCTAGAAGCATTTAATTCATCAATTGGATATCCACCATTTTCTCTTTTATGATGATCTCTAATCATTTCTCTTATTTCTTCTTTCAAGTATCCCTTCATCATTTCATATCCTTTTAAAGAATGTGTTTTAACATTATCATATTCTTCTTTAGTTAATTTACCCTTCTTAGCTAAATAATTAGGATTAACATACACTTTACCAATATCATGCATAAGTGCCCCCATATATAAATCTAAAGTCCTTTCATGATCTAAATGTAACTTTTCACATATATCATTCATTATATTAGCAACCTTTAAACTATGGTGATTATTTTCATCGACAATTGCCTCTATTTTTTCATTTAAATATTGAAAATTATCAATAACATTAGCATACCCTTTCTCTTCACTACTTAATTCACTTTCATTTCGAATAGCATTATTTACTAAATCAATAATATTCTTTAATGATGTATTAAAAGCATATATTAAAGAACATCTAAACATTTTATACAATGTTTCTTCTTCATTAGTTAATTCTATTCCACTTATTATTATAGGGAATATTCTTCTCTTAGAGCTTTTTATATCACAAAAAGATACATTAGGAAATCTACTAATGAGTTTATTCTTTAAAATATCATCTAATTTTATTGTTCCTACAATATGTTTCATAATATCACACATTTATTTTACCACAAAAAAACATTATAAATTAAATCTATAATATTTTTTACATTAATTTTTACAATATTTTTAATAGAAAAACTATAAAGAAACTCTTATACTACTTTTTATCGTTCATAAAATTAATAAATTTTACATATTTAGATGATCCTTTTGTAATAATAAATCCCATATCAATATTAATAGTATCTCTCATAATTTTAGTAATATTATTGCACTTAATAGATATTTGATTTCCAAAACCACTTCCTACCCAAATACCATAGTTTGAATTAACGCTAGATTTATAAAAATCATCATATTCTATTTTTTTGATATTTGATGGTGTATCTATTAATAAAAACTTTGTCTTATTTTCCTTTTCTTTAATAATTTCTTCTAACTTTTTTTTGTTATCAGAGTTAATTTTACTTTTGATTGTGTCATAATTTGATAAAATAACCATTGTATTATTATTTTCAATTAAACCAAACAATTCCTCCATCTTAACATCAGTTATGTCCACTACATAATTACAATTGTTTGTAGATTGGCAACTTACTGTTTCTAATGGATCAATTACTATTGTGAATATATTTGGTATCAATTTGAATAGTGCAATTAAGCTTGATACGAATGGTTTAATTTCTTCGGTATCTTCACTGGATAATAATGTTATATTTTGTTTTGTAAAATCATAAGTAACCACATCTAATGATTCTTTACTAATACCTACAGGCACTTGAGATAATCCTGTTAGTTTTTCTTTAACATCATTATATTGAACCACATTAGGTAAAACAGGAATTTCATCTGCTCTAATACTTTGATTGTTTGATAATTTTTCACAAACTGCATTTATATATAAATTAATATTATTCCAATCATAAGCATAAGCGGTTTGATATTCAAATATATCTTTATCTATTTTTACTAGTCCTCTTCCTACTATATTTGAAGGAATCATTCCATTAGTTTTGCCATATACTGCAGAATAATCTCCTGTATCATTAAACTGTAATACAATTTGATTTAAGAAATTTTGAACAATTTTATATCTTATTCCGTTAGCAGAATTGCATGTTAATATCATAATTATTCCATATCTTAATCCTTCTCTAGAAATATAAACTAACCTATCAATTATTTCTTCATTATCTTCAACAAATGATTCATAATTATTTATAATGAATATTATTCTTGGCTTAGGATTTTTAACTTGTTTATAGTAAAAATTATAATCTCCATTATAAGCTTCAAATTCTTTTTTTCTGTTCTCAATTGAGTCCTCAATCATTTTGAAAATATTTTCTATCTTTTCGTCTTCACCTTGAATAACAACATCTCCTACTTGAGGTGCGTTCTTAAACATTTTTAATATCCCCGAACCAAAATCTATAATATAAACATTTATTTCAGAAGTAGTATTATATAACATCATAGAATATAAAATAGTAGTTAATTGAATTTCTTTTCCACTTCCACTTGAACCATAAATTATAGTATTTCCTTTTCCTGATAAATCAAGTGTTAACAAATGTTGGCTTTGATTATTTGGATTGTCATATTCTCCAATAATTGGATTAATTACATATTTTTCTACGCAATAAGAATATTTTTTAATTAGATCTTTTACATATATAACTGCAGGAATGCTTTCTAACCATAATTGTGGTACATTGATATTTTTTTCTTCGGATATTCTTGAAATATATTTAACAATATTTCCTAATTCTTCTCCTTGTGCTTCTATAGTTTCTTTTTCCTCAATATCTATACTATTAATAATATTTCCAACATTATCTACTATAGAAAGGGATTTATCTATTTTTTTCTTTAACTTTTCTCTCGGATAATATGGACCCCCACACCATGCTGCTTGTCCTAAACCAAAATAATCATTATATCCTACTTGCAGATAAAATCTTCCTGGATTCTTAATTGATGCTGCATCAGGGCACTTTATTATCTCCATACTATCTGATTTGTCCTGAACTTTCAAACAAACTCTAAACTTTGAGTTTGACCATATTTGATCATTAACAACACCTGATGGCTTTTGAGTAGCAAGAATCAAATGTACGCCTAAACTACGTCCTATACGAGCAGTACTTATTAATTGATCCATAAATTCTGGTTGTTGACTTTTTAATTCTGCAAACTCATCACTTATAATAAATAAATGAGATATTGGTACTGATACTTTTTTTTCTCTATATAACTTTTGATACTTATATATATCTATAGTACTTTCATCTGAAACATTTCTTGCGTCATTAAACAATTTTTGTCTTCTTTTCAATTCACTTTGAATAGATGCAAAACTCCTATTTAATTCCACTGTATCTAAATTTGTAATAGTACCTGCTAAATGAGGAAGTTTAATTCCTTTTTCCTTATTATCAAATGCCCCAGCAAGACCACCACCTTTATAATCTATTAATATAAATGATACTTCATATGGATGATAATTTATTGCCATGGATAAAATCATTGTAATTATGAACTCACTTTTTCCACTACCAGTCATTCCCGCTATTAAACCATGTGGTCCATAATATTTTTCATGCAAATCCATAGAAAATATTTCAGAATTAGAATTGATTCCTACTGGAAAAGATAAACTATTCATTGGCTTACTATTTTCCCACCTTAGAGCAGAATTTAATTGTTCAACATTTCCAACATTATACATTTCAAGAAAACCAATACTTTTTTTCAAGTTTTGCATTTCGGAATCTAAGAATTTAATTGGTATATTGGATACCTTTTCAAAACATAAATCATAATTAACATCTGATGTAGAGTCTGCTATAAAACCCTGTTGATTATTTTTATTTAAATCATTTGTTATTATTGCAGATTTATCACCATCAGCCATAATAAAATTATTACACTCATCTGGTAAATCAGAAATTCCATCACTCATCACTACTATACTAAATCCTAAGTTTCTTTCTTCATTAAGAACTTTTGATATAATTTCTACATTTCTTGCTTTTTCAATATTATTCACAAAAATAATATAATAAGGTTTAAAATCTAAATAAGTATACTTTGTTTCTTCTTTTGATTCTTCATCTTTATATTTTCTTTTATTATATTCTTGTTCTAAATGAAATGAAACATTTGTCATTTCTTCATAATTAGTAGCAAAATATCTTAGAGTTCTACTATTACTCCAACAATATGAAAGAGATTCATATCTTTCCCAAATGTTATCATCGCTAGAAAAAAATACCATTTTAACTTCTTCATTACTATGAAAAGTTACGATTTGTAAAATCAAATTTTCTATAATTGAAATTCTATAAGTTTTGTCTCCAACCACTACTAAATTTTTTCTTTCAACTAGAGAAACAGTTACTGGTGAAACAGCAATATTAATACCTATATCAACTAAATTATACAATTTAGTTTTTAAATTATCATCATCTAATGTAAATTTTTCTGTAGAATATTTCAAATCTATTTTAGCTGGTACACTACCAATTCCAACTCTTAAATTTAGAAAATCATCATGTTCAATTTTTCTTTCCCAAAGGTTTCTTTTTCTATTTACTATAATATTTTGACAAGATTTAGGATCTATATAATTATTTAATAATATTTGATGTTGACTTTTTTTGATAAAGTCAATCTTTCTTTGAACCGATGCTAAATAATCAGAATATTTGGTTTGTCTTAATTGTTCTTTTTTTATTTTTTGTTTCTTTTCATATTTTTTCATAAGAGATGGCCAAAGTATCATAGTAAGTAACATACATGCGGAGATAATAAGTGTAGGTAATGCTTGAGTAATAGAAGATCCGTTTCTTTGAACATTTATTAGTGCAGTAGCACCTGTTACTGCTGAAGTCATAGACATAGTAATCATCGGTCCTATAGTATATATTATTGGTGTTTCATTTACTTTCTCGGGTTCTGGTGGAGAGTCAATTACAACTTCTTCGGTTTCTATACTTGTTGTAAATCTAGGAGCTCTATTAAAGTATTCTTCATTAATCTCTATGCTACTATCATTTTCAGGCGTAGAAGGAGTTAATGTTGTTGGATACATCTTAGCTGGAAGAATTGTTAATTTTATTGGATTTATCGTTATTTTATTATCCATGCTATATATATAAATAGTTTTATTAATAATAATAATTTTATAGCCACTAATAAATATTTGATCACCATTACATATCCTACCTTCAACAATCAATTCTTCATTTACAAACGCTGGTATTAATGGATTATTATTTTTTATGCTCCAATTATTATTTTTATATATTAAAGTTAATTGTTGTTCCGAAATATTCACATTATCAATTATAATATCTCTATCAGTTGAAGATCCTAAAGATATTTCAATCTCACTAGAATTAATACTATAAGAATTATAATTAATCGGAAAATCAGGATAAGTAAATAAAAAAGCACACTTAGAGTAATCATCCATTTTAATTTGGTATTCTTTATTTTCTTCTAAGTTAATTTCCTCTGTGAATGTATTATTACTCATTATTTTAGCATTTTCGCTTGAATGCAATTTATAAATATTATTTTCTTTATTCACCAAAAGAATATCTCTAAATTCTCCTCTATTATCTTTATCTTTTAGCCAATAATTTATATTTGCTTCAAAAGGTAAATCATATTTATAAAAAGAATTGGATTTTTCAATTAAAATAATTTTCATGACATACCTCTTTTATTATATATTCTATTACTGATTATACACAAAAAGGCCAATGTAGTCAATAAAATAAGAAAACATCTAAAAATAACCTATGATTATAATCATAATAAAAAATTAATAAACAAGAGTTGTTCTAAACAAAAAAATTGTTAATAATATTTATTAACAATCAAAGCCAATCTATAGTTTAATTATAATGAATGCTTGTTTTGTTCAATTAATTCATTTAAATCTACATCTTTATTATTATACGTTATGCTAATAGATTTCGAAAAACAATCAATTTTTGCTAGCAGTTCTTGGCCAAACAAACTACCACGAATATTACAATAAGATATATCGTAATCATCTGCCAAATCAGTCTTTTGAGTGATCAAATGGTCACCAAAATTTCTTTCATGTCTGGCGGTACCAATATCAGCATTTTCTTTAATATATTGTTCCATTATTTCAACTCCAATGTCTCTCAATGAGCAAACTACTTCATTTATATTTTCTATGTCCGTGCCAGGCGAAAAATCATAAATATATACTAATTTTTTTGTTAATGCACCTAATTTTTTTTCAATATATATCATGCTTCATTCCTTTCTTAAGCATAGTCTTGAAGAACTCCATCTACACTTATTTCTATTATTATACCATATTTTTCATATAAATTATCTGCATTCATTTTTATATAATCTAAGTATGCAAAATATTCTGGATTTTGTATTTCAGTACTTGAAATTGGCCCACTTGAATTATCGACACGTGGAAGATTTATATTTAGTACTTGATGAAAACTACCTTCAATTATGTCAGCTGCTGTTTGCATTTCACCAATTCTTTCATCTATCGTAAACATAGTACTTGCACCTCCCTCAAGAGAATTAACATTTACATCTATACAAAACATTTTTTCATATTGGTTTGTCAACGGATTTAGATGTTGTTTAGTACTCATTTCGCTATTCCAATTGTTTTCTCCATAGACAAAATTAACACCCATGGCAAGACTTTCTGTCCATAGTTTTACTGAGTATGGATCTCCCCACTTTAAGTCTATTCCTCTATTATTAATAGCGTCAATAATCATATCTTGAGTAATATTATTTAAATCTACTCCTGGAATAAGTGGAATATTTTCTCCATTAACAACTACAACTGCCGTAGAAACTCCATCGACTGCAATTATCTTCAAATCTAAAGATAATCTTTCACTATTCTCGGTAGTGTAATAGTATTTTCCCATTATATCATCTGTCAATACTACCTCGTCCAAACCAGATACTTTAATAGCCGCATCAACAACTTCCAAAAATTTTGTTACATCAGAACTATTAATACCATCCATATCGTTTGCTTTTCCAATTTTATATTTAACACCGTCTACGGTAAGATAATACTCACTTACTTGTTTTCCATCTTTCATTTTTGTTTTAAATTCTACTGGAAATATTTCTATATTGCCATCAGCATAAGTAATCTTTATATTATTACCTGAAATTTCGTAACCAATAATGTCTCTAAATGTTCCAATTACTTCTTCAACTTTATACTGTCCCTGAGTTAGTTCAGTTTTTGGAGCAAATGCATCACCAAGTCTTAACATATAAACCATAGTATTCAAATTTACATCATTTTGTAATTCATCTAATGAAATATCTAAAGATATTCTTGACATAGGACTATCAGGATGATTTAGATTATATTCATCGACAGCTTTATTATATGAATTTATATCTCTATTAAAGTTTTCATATGTTGTATTCCAAAATTTTGGATCACTTATTGCCATCTTATTAATTGCACTTTTACTATGGCAATAAACTAAAATGGCAATTTTATTAACATCTACCTCTATTCCTAAATCAGCAGCAAATGCTTGTATAGCTTCTGCTTCGCTTAATACAATTACTCCAGATCCTTGGGAATGTGCTTTTCTTAAAGAACCGCCATCAGTTTCATCATAGTTAAATCCTCTAAACTCTGGAATATTCCATAAACCAGACATTCCAACATCATGTAATAAAGAAGCAATATATACTTCAAAAACATTTACATCTTGTCCATATAATGAGCAAGCATTTGGATTATTGTACAAATAATCAAGAAATATTTGCGTTGCTTCAACCGATGTAGTAGCAACGTTTTCTACATGAGGAATAGTGTGATCACAATACGTAGCAAATACTATATTGAATATTTTACCGACATATGCAGCTGTAGAGTAATAATTTTTGCCAACATTCAAAGTAGGATTATTTAATAAGTCATTTAAAAACTCATTTTCAGTTGATATAAAATAACGTGCTAGATCCTTTGCTAACTCAATACCTTTTTCAGTTTGAACAAGTTCATCTATAGATGAAACATTTTCATTATTAATTCTATTTATTATGTCAATAAATTCTGAATCTGATTGCATTTCAGTTGATGCTAGTAAATTATATGCTGCTACATCTTCACCTAATGCAAATAAGCAATTAATTGCACTATTAGTGTCTCCGCTTTTCATAGCATTGTTAAAATCCAATAATAGTTGCTTAGTTAACGGATTAGTTAAATCAAAATCAACATTATTCATCGTTGAGTTTTCATAAAAATCATTAATATATCCCTGAGCCATAATTGCAGAACTAATAATTTCTGAATCATTACTATTTATTAAATTTTCTATTTCTTCTACAGTTAATCGTATTCCATAATTTACTCCGTTTATCACATTATTTATCACTATACTACCGCCATTCATTATTCCAGCAGTCAATATTCCATATAATGCTGAGACACCTATTTCAGACCAATCTAAATATAATGGCTGATGACAAAAATTTGCATATAAGCATTGTTCAATATAAGACTGAATACCTTCTTCTAATCCCTCTTTAAATAAATCAATAGCAAAATCTTTTAAGGATGCAATTCCCACATTTTTAGATAATCCCATAATACCACCAATAAAATATTGTAATGTGGATTCAGATAAACCAATTATTACTCCATATAATACCGCATCTCTATAAGACATACCACTTTGCAATCCACTTTCAAGAGCGTTTCCAGCAGCTGATACTCCCATCAATGCAGAACCAATTATCGCTCCAGAACCTGGAATTATATAGTTTGATACAACACTAGCTATAATGCTTGGTACCATATTTCCTATAGATGAAGATATATTATAAACGCCAGTATATAATGCTTTTGTAAATCCGTATTCTTCATATTTTTCAGCCAGATAATTTAAAAAATACATTTTTTCGAATTGCTCAGAGCTAATTATACCATCAGCACTTCCAAGTACATTTGCTATTCCTTCAAAGAAAGTTCCTAACCCATCAAACAAACCATTCATTATAAGATAATTTATGGCATCTTTTTGAGGTAAGTTATTAATAGTTTCTATTTGTTCTTCAGTTAACTTAATACCTAAATATTCA
>CAZDPZ010000007.1:0-5225 GCA_964507635.1 uncultured Clostridium sp. | reverse complement strand
ATTAATAGTTTCTATTTGTTCTTCAGTTAACTTAATACCTAAATATTCACATGCATCAACAACACCAGATGATGAAACAATTTTTTCAAATTCTTCTATTCTTTTTTGCGCTGCTTCACAGCCTATTAAAGAATTTATTTCTTCTTGAATACTATTTGCGAACTCCATAGCAGCATCTCTACCTTGTGTATTAGCTAGATACATAAATATTTTCAAATCTTCCGGTTTCATATAATCAACGTTAACTAACAGCCAATCATAAGCTTTAGACAATTCTAAATATAAGCCTAATCCTAGAGTATTAACTAACTGACTTTTTATTTCTTCGCCTCTATTTATATCTTCTACTCCACCATTTTGCAAAGCAAAGATAGCAAAAAATATTTGCGGATTATCATTAAAATAAGCAATATATTCTTCATTAGTTCCATAAATAGGCATATTATTTAAAAAATTATCTATATCAAAATCTTCTGGTA
This sequence comes from uncultured Clostridium sp., assembly GCA_964507635.1. Taxonomy (GTDB): domain Bacteria; phylum Bacillota_I; class Bacilli_A; order RF39; family UBA660; genus CAG-1000. Next base: position 4,746 of record CAZDPZ010000007.1, on the reverse strand, counting down.
AAGAAGATAACTGTACAAAATCGGCATTATCCATTAAAGCTAAATAATTATTATAGCTTAAAATATCTTCAACAGAATTCTTTGTAATTTCTAATTCTCTCATTTGTCCACGTATTATTTCTACTTGCCTTTCCAGTTCATCAATTTCGATTTGAATACTTTCTGTTGACGTGCGAGAACGTTGTGCTTGTACACACTTTAAACGAAGTGAATATAGTTTATCATTGAGAGGTTCTAATTCTTTTTCTAATTCCCCAATGGATTCATTAATTGCATCTAAGTATAATTCATAATCTATAGTTGGATTTTGACCTATAGTGCTTTCACTTTCTAACATTGGATTATCATTTTCTTCATCTAATTCTTTATCTTGATATGGTGTTTCTATGTCTATTTGAGAATATGGTTCCCTCATGTTTTCAGCTGCTAACGATAAAGATTTATCATCGTCTTCTATCATTATAACAGAAGAAGTAATCCACGAACTTAATCTAATTGTTTCAACACTCATATCATCTATTCTTGATGGCATAGAAGCTAAAAACGATGCATATTCAAAATCCTCTGGAACATCAAAACCCGAAGCAATTATAGATACCTCGCTAAGTTTAGGAGTACATAAATCTAAATTCTTTTTTACATACTCATTTAATTCATCACTTTTAATTCCAATTGATCTCATAATTCCGAAAAGCAAGTTCCCTGTTCTTCAGAAGACAATGCCTCTTCTCTTAGTGCTTGCTCATAAGCCCTTTCAAGATTTAATAACTTTATTTTTAATAATCTAATTTTTTCTTCCAGTTCTTTAATTTTACTTTTTATGGCAGGAATTACGGAATTATTTATTTTTTGATATTCATTATCGATTTTTTCTTTGCAATATTCTATTTCACTTTGATCTGCTCTTTCATCATCTAGCACGAAATAAGATGGAATCTCATTTGACGCTGATTTCGAATAACTAACTGCACTAGACAATAGTGGAGCAGTTTTACTAACATCTGATAATAGTTTACTATACTTTTCTAATTTTAAACTTAATACATTTATTTCTGATTGCACTTCTCTTATTTCTCTTGCAATACTTAAACTAGACATCGGCATCACCATATCCTTAATACTATGAATAGTATACAAAATTATCATTTGTCAGTCAATAATTTTTGCAATTTAAAAATACTAATTAATAGTGAACTGATTTACACATTTTGAATTTATAATTGACTATGATATTAAAAGTGTAATATAATTAAATTGTAATTTAGTATAGGAGAGAACATGGAAGAAAAAGTGTATGTCACAATATATGCACCAATATTGGAAAAAAAAATTGATATTTTTATTCCAATCAGTAAGAAAATATATGAAATAATATATATGATTAAACTTGCTGTGCCTGAATTATCCTTTGGGTATTACATGTCTCATCCTCCGTTTTTATATAGAAAAATAGATGGAAATGAATATGATTTGAATTCATACGTTTATAATTCTGAAATTAAAAATGGAACAAAATTAATAATATTATAGGAGGTGAAAAATATGGATTTAACTGTCGATGTAGGCCAATTGAATACAGTGGGTTCTAATTTAATTAACAAAGCTGGAGATTTTAATACTCAAGTCACTAAATTATACGCTGCTATTGGTGCATTAGATGCAGCATGGCAAGGTACTGATCAATCAGCATATGTTAATAAAATCAATGAACAAAAACCTATTATGGAACAATTAAAAGCTGCTATTGATGAATGTGGTAATTACTGCAAAGAAGCAGCAAGAATTTTACAAGAAACTCAAGAAAAAATTAGACAAGCCGCTCAAGGCTAATATTATATTAAATAAGGAGGAAAAATGGCAGATATTAAAATTTCTTATCAACAGGTGGCACAAACTGCTTCTGATATAAGAACCGAAAAAGCAAATATGCAAGCCACTTTAGCTGAAGTTAAAGCGGAAATGGATAAAGTTGGTGGAGCTGATATTTGGGCTTCTGCTGGTGCTAGTCAGGCTAGAGCAACATTCGATCAATTAAGTGCTAAGTTTGAACCATTTTGCGAAGATGTTGAAACATACGCAAAATTCTTAGATGAAACAGTTCAAATTTATACTGAAGCTGATGAAGCTCTTAAAAAAGCCGCTGCTGGTAGTGGACCTACTGCTTCTGTACAATAGTAAAAATTACTTAGTAAATTACTAAGTTTTTTTGTTTTCAATTAAAAAACTTCAATCTTGAAATACTCTATTTAGAATAGGACATTTTAAATTGAAGTTTTTTTATGCGTCACTTTAAATTTTTCATATATATACTATCTACCTTTTTATCAGATAACATATTTAAAAATCTTAATGCTTTACTATTTTTTACTCTATATATAATTTTTGGATTATCACTATTAATTGCTTCAACTAATGTTTCAAATAAGTAACTAAAATCATTAGCATTTTCCATCTCGCTTGCCATCATTTTTCCCATTTTAGATAAGGGACTTTGATATAATTTAGATTTCTCTTTTAAATCTTCAAAATCCTTTCTAACATTATTATGCATATTTGTCTTAAAACTTCCTGGTTGTATATCAATTACTTTAATATCTAAAAGATTAAGTTCCCTTCTTAATGAGTGATTATACGCTTCTACAGCAAACTTACTCATGGCATATGGCCCATTAAATGGAGATGGAGAAGTATAACCATTCTCACTACTTATATTTATGATTCTTCCCTTAACATTTTGTATTAAAGGGAAAAATGTTTTATTTACTCTTACCATTCCAAATAAATTAATGTCCATGACTTTTTGCATTTTGGATACATCACCCTCAATTAATGAATCCATTAATCCAATACCAGCAAAATTAATAATAACATCTAATTTATCACTTTTACTTTCAACCAATTTTTTTGCTTCATCTATTCCTTGTTGGCTTGTAACATCCATGTATATTGGATAAACATTAATTAATTTTTCTTCCTTATAAATATCTAAATTAATATCACAAGCAAAAATAGTATTATTATTTGATGATAGACCTTTTACAGTTTGAAACCCAAGACCTCATCCAGCCCCTGTAATTAATATATATTTCATTTATTCACTTCCCATATTAAATAGTATAACATAATTTATTTATATGATAATTATTATATTTAAAACTTTACACAATATTATGTAGTATAATATGAATGGAAGTGAACAAATGACAAAAGTACAATTATTACAAAAAATGATTAATGAATCAAACAATATAGTTTTTTTTGGTGGAGCAGGAGTTTCTACAGAAAGCGGCATAAAAGATTTTAGAAGTAAAGATGGATTATATAATATGAAATACAAATATTGTCCTGAAGAAATATTAAGTCATTCATTTTTTATAAATAATACTAAAGAATTTTATAAGTTTTATAAAGATAAATTAAATTGTCTAGATAAAGAACCTAATATAGTTCATAATTATTTAACTAATCTCGAGGAAAAGGGTAAATTAAAAGCTATTATTACTCAAAATATTGATGGATTGCACACAAAAGCTAAAAGTAAGAATGTATTAGAATTACATGGTAGTATATATAGAAACTATTGTATGAAATGTAATAAGTTTTACAGTGCACAATTTGTTTTTAATTCAAAAGATATTCCAATATGCAAATGCAAAGGTATTATTAAACCTGATGTTGTTTTATATGAAGAACGTTTAAATGAAAATACATTAAAAGATTCAATATATTACATAAATCATGCTGAATTACTTATAATAGCGGGTACATCATTAAGTGTCTATCCAGCTAGTGGACTTATAAATTATTTTAATGGAAAATATATTGTAATAATAAATAAAGATACTACAGATTTTGACTCAGTAGCATCTCTAGTAATAAATGATTCATTAAATAATGTTTTTTCAAAATTAACTATTTAATTATCTTACCAAGTATACCATATGATATGAACATCATTATGATACTTGCCATTATTATCCCGGCAAGTATTGCAAAAAATGATTTCTTTTTATTCATATTTAAAACAGAAGAAACCAAACATCCAGTCCATGCTCCAGTACCAGGTAAGGGAATACCCACAAAAAGTATTAGGCCTAAATAACCATACTTTTCTATTTTATCTTGATGTTTTCTAGCTTTTTTGTCTAACCAACGTGCAAATTTTTTCATCCAATTAATATTAGATTTTTCCATCATATCAAGTACTTTATTAATGAAAAGTAAAATTAATGGAACTGGTAAAACATTACCTATTATTGAAACTATATACCCACTAACTGGATTTAAACCTAAAAAAGAAGAAGCTAATAATCCTCCACGTAACTCTAATATAGGTAACAAAGAAATAATAAAAACTATTATTTCCTTCCCATATTTTAAAGACATAAATCCTGAAGAACCGTCTATTATTGAATTAATTATACCTTCCATATTACTTTTCCTTTATACTATCTATTTTATATATTTCAAATCTATATTCTTGCTTGATATTAGGATATTTAACTTTATCCACAGTGCTTATAAAATCATTATATTTTCTTACATAAATTCTACAGTCATTATATAATGCTTTATATATTACAACTTTTTCTAGAGTATCACAATCATATCCTATATCTTCTACTAAATATAAGTCCCCTTTAAAATGTTTATATATTGTATTTACTTTAACATCCATTTCTATTCACCATTAACATTATAACAAACTATATGCAAATATAATAGAATATTTCTTTTAAAATTTAA
>CAZDPZ010000006.1:17631-25476 GCA_964507635.1 uncultured Clostridium sp. | reverse complement strand
CAGGAACAGTTGTAGGAAGTACAACAAATCCATTAGTATTAAAAGTATACTTTACAATTAAAAATTTAGATTATAATATATATTTCCACTTTGATGGTGTAAAAGATGATACTAAAACTATTAGTAGCACAGCAAACTATGGAAGTGTAATTAATGCTAATGGTTATATGAATGAAATATCTGGATATAGAACTCCAACATCTGATGTAAGTAGTATTACAATAGGTGAACCAGTAAGTAATAATGTTATTAATATTTACTATATATCTAAAAAGATTAATGTTAGTGCAACAGCCACTACAACTTTGAAAAAGATAGATAGTGAAGGAATCGATGACGATATTGCGGAATATAATGATACTTTAGTATATACATTAACAATTAAAAACACTGGTGATGCTAGTGGAAGTGTAACTGTAAAAGATCTTCTATTAATGAATGAAATTAGTAATACAGTTTCTATTGATAGAAGTAAATATACAGCTAGCGAACTTGCTATTATTGATGCATTATTAAGCAATAATGGATATACTACAGATTTAGATGTTAATGAAAGTATTACAATTACATTTAATCTTAATGTAACTGGTAATGCGGGAGAAGTAATTAATTCAGAAGCTAAGTATGCAGTAAATGGTTCAACTGAATTTACATCTACTGGAGAAAGTTCATTCAAAATCGAGAAAAAAATACATTACATTGAAAAAACTGATGTTGGATCAAGTGTTGTATTAGTTCTTGACAATTCAGGAAGTATGAAAACTCCACTTACAAAATTGACTAGTATGAAGAGTGCTGCTAAGTCATTTATTAACTCAATCTTAGCAACTGGTCAAAATGAGAATAACGAAGTATGTGTTGTAATTATGCCAGATAAATATGGTGATACAGCTTATTATAAGTGTTCTAAGAGTATTAGTACATTAACTAGTTATATTGATAGTAATATTGATGGTGGAGGATGGACTCCATATACTAACGCTTTAGAAGGAGCTAATAGTGCATTAAATGATTTAATTAGTGCACACGCAAATAATAATGAATATACAATATTCTTAACAGATGGAGAGCCTGTTGTCGGCCAAGAATATGTATGTGTTGAGTATGGGAAACATGGTTGTAAAAGATATGAAGATCAAGATATATATGATGAAGATTATGCTTCACTTGCAACAACAATTAAAGGAAAATCTAAGTTATATACTATAGGTTATAGTGTAAATGAAACAGCTAAAGCTAGATTACAAAGCATAGCAACTAGCGCGTCATATTACTATGATGCTAGTGAATCATCTATATCAAATGTATTTAATGCAATTTCTTCAGCATTAACTGGACCAACACGTGTAACAAGTAATGGGTATTCATCAATTAGTACAAATGTTGATAAAACTAGAAATGTTATAATTATATTAACCGATCAAGAGGGAAATACAGTTGGAACTCCAATTAATAAATCTTGGAATGAAATGGTTGATGGTTCAACAAAATATATAGTACTAAAAGATGGTGCTTATAAATTAGATGCAACATTATTTGATGCTTCATATTCTATCGAAGTTTCATATTATGTATCTGGTTCATTATTATCATATAGTGCTAGTTCGACAGAAATATTTAGTTCTGCCGAACTACCTATTGTTGTTCAATCATTTGATGAAAATGAATTGGAGAATAATACAATCTTAGAAGAAAGTTCTATTGCTGATACACAAAACGAAATATTAGATGATATAGATACTAATGTAACAGAAGAAATACAAAATACATCTAATGAGGAAGAAATACTTCCTTCTGATAATGGAAATGTAGAAGAAATTATTACTGAATCTATAGCAAGTGAAAATATAGAATCTAATGTTGTTAGTGATGAATTACCATCATCAAATGATTCTGATGATAATAAAGGTAAAACTAATAATGTTACTTCTGAAATTGAAGCTACTGAAATTAAAGAAATTAATATCGAAGTTGAAGCTAAAACTGAAGAATAATAATTAACAACAAAAAGTAAGTAACTAAATGTTATTTACTTTTTGTGAATATTATGTATAATTATAATTGGGAGAAAAGAATATGGCATATATAAAATATAAAGAAATTAGTAAATATTTTGATTTTTCAAAATACATTGAAACAGAAGATTTACCACAGTATGTTATTGATTATGTATTTGAAGAAGAACAAATATTAGTTACCTATAAAACATTTAGAGATTATGGTGTATTTACTGATTCTAAAATAATATTATTTGATAATGCTATATCTATTAATCCTTATAAAGAGATATTCATTATACCTTATAGTAAGGTTTCTTCATGTTCTATAGTATTTAGGCCTTCTAAAGTAGAATTGAAGTTTGATTTGGAAAGTGGATACCAATTAAGACTTAAATTTATCAATATGAAAGTAGTTGATAAAGTAAGACTTAGACTATTATATTCATGTATATCTAGAATAATAGATGGTCAAGATGTTCCAAAAACTGTAATGAATAAATTAATTGAAAATAAAATAGTTATTAAGGAGGATTAAAATGGCTAATAATAAAGTAAATGAAGAAGTTAAAGTTGAAAAAAACGATGAAAACTTTTTAGATGAGAAGAAAAGTGCTAAAGAAGTAAACAAGAAATATGGTGAAAAATCTACTTTTTCTAAAGTTATGAATGTTATATTATGGATTATTTTACTTGGTTGGATGGCAGTATGTTTATTCGATTTTTATAAAGTACATAATGAACAAGAACCATTCTTTTGTATCAAAAAGGGTGTCACAAAATATGATGATGGTGAAGTAAAATGGTGTTTAGGACTAGGATATAAAGTTTATGATTATAACAGAAGCAGTTTTGAGGCTATTGAGTTCGGACCATTCTGGAGTAAAGATAGAAGCGCAGAAGAAAAGTAATTTTCTTCTTTTTTTTATAGTGTTTTTCTTTTATTATATTAATTATATATTTATGGAGGAAGTATGTATAAATATATTAAAGCTAAAGAATTAGGATATCAAGAAGGAGTAATATGTGCAATAGAAGATAAAAAGAATAACATTAAAAAAAAATTAACTAAAGTAGATAGTATGGATATTATGTCAAAGTTATATGATGAAGGGTTTATTGAAGGATATAACACTCATTATAAGTTCATAAAAAATAATCTTTTAAAAAATAATAAAATATAGTATAATACTTATATTAGGAGAATATATGAAAAAAGGTTTTACTTTAATGGAATTGTTAGTAGTAATTGTAATAGTTGGAATAGTAACTGTGACTACTATTGTTTTATTTGATAGAGTCCAAAATTCTACTGAAGAAGAGAATCTAGTTAATATATATAAAGATATAGAATATTCCGCAAAAACTTATTTAGATCTAAATGACTCATGGTTAAGTACATTTAATGAAAATAAAGAAGTATATATTTCTCTTAGTGAACTACAAAATATGAATTATATATCCAATGATTTAGTAAATCCAATTACTAAAGAAAATATTCCAACAAGTTATTTAGTTAAAGTTTATGTTGAAAATGTAAATACTACTTCAGAGTATGTAAACACATGTATTATAAATATAAGTATTGATTCAGGTAATAATGAAATAGTTTCTTGTATTGCTAATAGTAATGGTGAAAGCAATAATTGTTGTGATTATTAAACTTAATCGCTCTTTTTTTTTTATTTAAAATAGTGTATAATAATTAAGTTTATTGGGAAAAATAAAAGAGGTATATATGGATAAAATAATAATTAAAAATGCAAGAGAGAATAATCTTAAAAATATTAGTTTAGAATTACCTAAAAACAAATTAATTGTTATGACAGGTGTTTCTGGAAGTGGGAAATCAAGTTTGGCATTTGATACTATTTATGCTGAAGGTCAAAGAAGATATGTTGAGAGTCTAAGTTCTTACGCTAGACAGTTTTTAGGTGTTATGAATAAACCTGAGGTTGATTCTATTGAAGGGCTAAGTCCAAGTATTTCTATTGATCAAAAATCTACTAATAAAAATCCTAGAAGTACTGTAGGAACAATTACAGAAATATATGATTACTTAAGACTTTTGTTTTCAAGAATAGGTACTCCGTATTGTCCTAAACATAAAATTCCAGTGGGGAAACAAAGTATTGAAGAAATGACCAATAAAGTATTAGAATATCCCCTAGGTACTAAAATAGAAATATTATCTCCTGTTATAAATGGATTAAAGGGTACTCATAAAGAATTGATTGAAGAACTTAGACATGATGGCTATATTAGAGCAAGAATAGATGGTGAAGATGTTTCTTTAAATGATAAAATAGAATTAAGTAAAAATGTTAAACATAAAATAGAAGTAATTATAGATAGAATTATTATTAAAGAAGATTCAAGAAGTAGAATATTTGAGTCTATTGAACTATCAAGTAAAATGGCAAGTGGAAAAGTATTAATAAATATAATAGGTAATAAAGAACTTGTGATGAGTGAAAATTATGCATGTCCTTTATGCGATTTTAGTATACCAGAATTAGAACCTAGATTATTTTCATTTAATAGTCCTTATGGAGCATGTCCTGAATGCAAAGGATTAGGTGTCAAAATGCATATAGATGAAGATGTATTAATACCTAATAAGGAATTGTCAATAATGCAAGGTGCTGTTGCTTCGTTCCAAAGTGGAGAAACACTAAATATTTATTATAAAAAATTATCATTAGTGGCGGAATACTATAATATAGATTTAAATAAACCAGTTAAAGATTTATCTAGGGATGAGTTAGATATTATTTTATATGGATCAAAAGAAAAATTAGATTTAACACTTGTTACAAGAAGTGGAAGTATAATGAAAAGTAATGATTATTTTGAAGGGATTATTAGTAATTTAGAAAGAAGATATATTGAAACGTTATCTCCTTCAATTAGAGAATGGATAGAAAAATATATGACTGAATTACCATGTAAAACATGTAATCAAGCAAGATTAAGAAAAGAAGCATTATGTGTTAAAATAAATGGTAAAAATATAAATGAATTAAGTTTGATGAGTATTAAGCAATTATATAATTTTATCCTTAATTTAAAATTAGGAAAAGAAAAGTATGAAATATCTTTTTTAATAATTAAAGAATTAAAAGAAAGATTATTGTTTTTGATGAATGTTGGATTAGAATATTTAAGTTTAAGTAGGTCTGCAGAATCATTAAGTGGAGGAGAAGCACAAAGAATAAGATTAGCTACGCAAATAGGAAGTAAACTTTCTGGAATATTATATGTTTTAGATGAACCTAGTATAGGTCTTCATCAAAGAGATAATGAAAAATTAATCAATTCATTAAAAGAAATGAGAGATTTAGGAAATACATTAATTGTTGTAGAACATGATATAGATACTATGTTAAATGCTGATTATATTGTTGATATAGGCCCTAAAGCAGGAAATGAAGGTGGATACTTAGTAGCGCAAGGTACTCCAAAAGAAATTATGGAAAATAATGATTCTATTACTGGTAAATATTTAAGTGGAAAATTAAAAATAGAAGTACCAAAGAAAAGAAGAAAAGGTAATGGAAAATCAATTATCATAAGAGGATGTAAAGAAAACAATTTAAAGAATATTGATGTTACATTTCCATTAAATAAATTTATATGTGTAACTGGTGTATCAGGTAGTGGTAAAAGTTCACTAGTTATTGATACCTTAAGTAAAATATTAATGAATTATGTTTATAAGAGTAAAACTAAGCCTGGGATTTATAAAGAAATTAAAGGCCTTGAAAACATTGATAAGATTATAAATATTAGTCAAGATCCTATAGGAAGAACTCCAAGAAGTAATCCTTCAACTTATGTTGGAGTATTTGATTCGATTAGAGATGTTTTTGCTCAAACTAAAGAATCTAAATTAAGAGGCTATGATAAAAGTAGATTTAGTTTTAATGTAAAAGGTGGAAGATGTGAAGCTTGTTGTGGAGATGGAGTTAAAAAAATTGAAATGCATTTTTTACCCGATGTGTATGTTCCTTGTGATGTGTGTAATGCTACTAGATTTAACAAAGAAACATTAAAAGTAAAATTTAAGGGATATAATATTTCACAAATATTAGATATGAGAGTAAGTGATGCATTAAGTGTTTTTGAAAATATTCCAAAAGTATATAATTCACTTAAAATAATGGATGAGGTTGGTTTAGGATATGTTAAACTTGGACAAAATGCTTTAACTTTATCAGGAGGAGAAGCTTCTCGTGTAAAATTAGCTAAAGAATTGCAAAAGAAACCTACTTCCAAAAGTGTATTTATATTAGATGAACCTTCTACAGGACTTCATAGTGAAGATATAAAGAAACTTTTAAGTATTTTAAATAGAATAGTTGATAATGGGGATACAGTAATTGTAATAGAACATAATTTAGATATAATAAAAGTATCTGATTATATTATAGATTTAGGACCTGAAGGCGGAGATGAAGGAGGTAAAATTGTAGCATGTGGAACTCCAGAAGAAATAGCTAAATGCAAAAATTCTTATACTGGGCAATATTTAAAAAATATGCTATAATGATTATGAGGTAAAGTATGGAAAATGTATTAAATAAATTAATTAATTATGCTACAGAATATACTGTTAAAATAATATGTTCAATATTAATACTAGTTATAGGATTTAAATTGATAAACGTATTAGAAAAATATTTAAAAAAGGAACATAAATTTAGTAAATTAGATCCTAGCGTTAAGGGCTTTATTATTAGTTTTGTGACAATAGTCTTAAAAATCTTATTATTTATTATTGTACTTAGTGTATTAGGAATTCCAATGACTTCATTAATTACAATATTAGGTTCTTGTGCTTTAGCAGTAGGATTATCATTGCAAGGAGGACTTTCTAATTTAGCTGGTGGACTTATGATACTAGTATTTAAACCATTTATAGTAGGAGATTATATTGAAGCTGATGGAAAAGAAGGCAAAGTCAAATCCATTACATTATTTTATACAACAATAATAAGTGTAGATAATAAATATATACAGTTACCCAATGGTAAATTATCAAATAGTGATATAACAAATTACACAGCTTCTAAAACAAGAAGGGTAGATATGGAAATATGTGTAGCTTATAATACGGATGATAAAAAACTTAAAAAAGTTATATCAGATATCATAAAAGATAATAAATTAATTTTAAAAGATGAAGAAACAACTTTTAGATTAATTAATTATGGTGATTCATCTTTAAATTATACACTTAGAGTATGGGCAAAAACAGAAGATTACTGGACAGTTTACTTTGATTTAAAAGAAAAAATTAAGCAAGAATTTGATAAAAATAATATTGAAATACCATTTCCTCAACTTAGTGTTCATTTAAATAAAATTAATTGAATATATAAAATATTTATGTTAAAATAGAAAGTAATAAAATAGGAGTTAATTATATGGAAGATTTATTTAAATTAAGAAAAGAAATTCATAGCATATTAGTATCTTTAAGTAAAAGTTATGAAGAAGCATATAATAGCGAAGACTATAATAGGGCTAGGGAAATAAAACTCGAATTTGAAGAAATAAAAAAATCATTTGAACTTTTAAATAATACAGTCAATAAAACTGAAATAGATAATATTTTTTCAAAAATTTACAGCACTTTATCTTTAGTTATTAATGAACATAATGAATACAATAAAACTATAAAGAATCTTAGAGATAAAGAATTTATTAATAAGATGAGAATATTAAAGGAAAGATATGGACTTTTAAAATCATGTTATGAAGCTTATATTACATATGTGGAATCTAGTAAGCATAATAAAACTTCTAAAAGTGAAGGTTCTGCTTTAAAAGGTGGAACACCTAT
>CAZDPZ010000006.1:0-17531 GCA_964507635.1 uncultured Clostridium sp. | reverse complement strand
TGGAAAAAAGTAGTACAATATCATATATTAAAAATATGATTGATTCTGCATTTCCTAATGATATCGATATGATGAAAGAATGTACAGATATATTTTCATTACTAACTACAATTAATATTGATGGTAATTATGCTAAATTTAAAAAATATAATAAAGATACTGAATTTGATGGAATAAAATATAATGCAAATGAATATATTAAACGAGTAAATGAAATTAATGATTTTATTAATAGTTTTATGAATAATGTTTTACAAAAGTTAAGGGGAAAATCTTCTGTTGATGTAATTAGTCATGATAGAAAGACAAACTTAATTAAAGATATTAATAACATGGTTTCATCAATTTATAAATCCATATATATACAAGAGTCTCAAATGAAAAGATAATATTATCTTTTTTTTTGTTTAAATTTATAGTACAATATAAATAAGGTGATATTATGAGTAAAGGAAAATTATATAAAATTGATAAGAAATATGAAAATAATTCTAAAAGTGATATTATATCATTTATAGTAGGAATTATTGTTTATGCATGTGTTTTAGTTATTTCTTCATATTTATTTAAAGGAATATATGTGGGTAATTTTGGATATGCACTTCTTGCTGCTTTAATACTTAGCGTTTTAAATTATACTATTAAACCAGTACTTATTTATTGGACACTTCCACTTAGTGTAGTAACTTTTGGAATAGCATATCCTATATCTAACATGATTATTTTAAAACTATGTGATGTTATTATGGGGTCTTCTTTTGAAGTAACAGGATTCTTTAGAATATTTTTTATAGCTATATTTATAAGTGGTCTTAAAATGTTATTAGATGCTATGATAACAAATAGAATAAAGGAGTTATAGCATATGAATCCAGTGATTTTTACAATATATAATATAGATATAAAATGGTATAGTGTATGTATATTATTAGGAGTAATATGTGCCTATGCAGTAATAATAAATGAATCAAAACATTTTGGTATTAAATCAGAATTTATGTTTAACATTATGTTTTGGGCATTAATCTTTGGTATTTTAGGTGCTAGAATGTATTATGTATTATTTAATTTAGAATATTATTTAGATAATCTAAGTGAAATATATAAAATTTGGAATGGTGGACTTGCAATACATGGTGGCATAATATTTGGATTAATTACAATAATATTTTATTGTAAAAAATATAAAGCAAATGTATTAAGAATATTAGATATAATAGTTCCTGCTTTAATAATAGCTCAAGCAATAGGAAGATGGGGAAACTTCTTTAATAGTGAAGCATATGGTAGTATCGTTACTTATCAAACTTTAATTAAAATTAGAATTATTCCTCAATTTATTATAGATAACATGTATATTAATGGATCTTATCATTTACCAATGTTTTATTTTGAATCATTATGGTGTTTATTAGGATTTATTATTATGTTAATTATTAGAAGAAGAAAATATATTAAAGTAGGACAGGTAACATCATTTTATTTAATATGGTATGGATTTTCTAGAGCTATAATAGAAATATTTAGAACAGATAGTTTAATGATTGGTAATGTAAAAGTGGCTATAGTTGTTAGTGTATTAATGGTTATTGTAGGCATTGTTATTAGTCTTATACAAGGCGGAAAACCAAAGTTAGATGAATTATATAATAGTAATAAAATAGAAGATATAAAGTTTTAGGAGGATATTATGTACGATTTAATAATTATTGGTATGGGACCCTCTGGTATGAGTGCAGGAATATATGCATTAAGAGATAAGTTAAAAGTTCTTTTAATTGATGAAAAGAATCCAGGAGGGCTTTTAAATAATATTACAGTAGTTGATAATTATTTAGGATTTCCAAATATAAGTGGGTCTGATTTGGCATATAATATGTTTAATCATTTAAATTGTGAAGGTGCTGAATATAAAATAGAGAAAGTACTTAATATTAAAAACTTAGGCGAGTCTAAAATAATTACTACTACAAAGTCTACTTATGAAACTAAAAATATTATATTATCTATTGGAAGAAAACCTAAAAAAAGTGGAATTGCTAATGAAGAAAAATTTGAAGGAAAAGGGATTAGTTATTGTGCTTTATGTGATGGAGCACTTTATAAAGATAAAGATGTTTTAGTTTTAGGAGGAGGAAATAGTGCTTTTGAGGAAGCATTATATTTAAGTAAACTAGTAAGAAGCGTTAAAATAATAGTAAGAAGTGCTATTACTGCTGATGAAGAATTAGAAAGCAGTGCTTCATCAAATAATATTGAAACAATAGTTGGATCAAGGGTAAAAGAATTCTTAGGAAATGATAAAATTAGTGGAGTTACATTAGATAATGGAACAGTTATTAATTGTGATGGTGTATTTATATATTATGGATATGAAGCAGATACAAACTTTATTAAAAATCTAAATATTACTGATAGTGATGGATATATAGAAGTAAATAATAATATGGAAACTAAAATAAAAGGTATATATGCTTGTGGAGATATAATAAAGAAAAGCGTATATCAAATAATTACTGCTACTAGTGAAGGTGCTATTGCTGCTATAAACATTGGAAAGGAAATAAACAATAAATGAAATCATTTATAGGTTGTTCATCTAGTGAAAAAATTAATAAAATATATTTTGATTATTCTTCTAAAATAATAGATAAACTAATTAATAAAAAATATGAAATAGTATTTGGATGTTATAATAAAGGATTAATGGGACTAGTATATAATAAATACAAACAAACTAATTTAAAAATGAATGCTATATGCATAGAGCATTATAAAAAAGATTTAGATGCACTAGATTGTAATAAAATACTTACTAAGAATACATTTGAACAATGTGAAATATTCATAAAAAGTGATGTTTTATTATTTTTACCTGGTGGATTTGGAACCTTAAATGAACTATTCTATATGATTAACTCTAATATAATAGAGAATCATCATTCTAAAATAATAATTGTAAATATAAATCATTATTATGATGAATTAAAAAACATGATAAATAAAATTATTAAAGAAAAATTTGCAGAATCTATTGATTTTATTTATTTTATTGATAATATAGAAGAACTTGATGAAATTTTATAAGGAGAAATTATGTTAGTATATGGAAAGAATGTAGTTAATGAAATATTAAAATCTAAAATTAAAATATATAAAGCTTTTTTAGATAAGAATTATAAAGATGATGATATAATAGCTTCTTTAGATTCTATGGGAGTTAAAAAGTTTCATATTGATAAAAATAAGATTGATAAAATATGTGAAAACTCTAATAATCAAGGAATAGCATTAGATATTGAAGAATATAAATATTTGAGTATTAAAGATATTGAAGATGATGTAAATTCTTCTTTGATAGTAATGTTAGATTCATTAGAAGATCCTCATAATTTTGGAGCTATTATTAGAACTTGTGAAGCTGTAGGAGTTGATTATATTATTATTCCTTCTAAAAGAAGTGTAAGTGTAAATTCAACTGTTTTTAAGACTTCTGCAGGGTCTTTATCAAACGTACGAATAGTTGAAGTTGCAAACTTAAATAATTCAATAAAGAAGCTTAAATCACTTGGATATTGGATATATGGAAGTGATGCTAAAGGAGAAGACTATAGAAATATTGATTATCCTAATAAAGTATGTTTAATTATAGGAAGTGAAGGAAGAGGACTTAAACAAATAGTATCTTCTTCATGTGATAAAATACTTTCTATTCCTATGAATGGAAAAGTTAATTCATTAAATGCATCTGTTTCATTTGGTATATTAATATATGGAATAATAAGGAATAAAAAATAATGGATTATAAAGAATTAAATGATAATGAACTTGTTTATTTATGTGCTGAACATAATGAAGAAGCTAATAATTTATTAGTAAATAAATATAAAAATTGTATTATTCAAATAATTAAAGATTATATGAAAGAATACAATGTTTTAGGTATAGAAATAAATGATTTATATCAAGAAGGGTTAATAGGTTTATTACACGCTATTAGTACTTTTGATCCTAAAAGAGATGTACTTTTCTATACTTATGCTAATGCATGTATTAAAACATCAATATTCTCAGCAATAAGAAAAACATTTGGTAAAAAAACTAGAATATTAAATAATTCTTATTCTTTAGATAAACTTTATAATAATGGAGAAACTACTTTATATGAAATGTTTAAAGATGAGAGCTTTGAACCAAATAAACTTCTATTAAATGAAGAAGAAGAAAAAGAATTAGTAAATACAATTAGAAGTAAACTAAGTAAAAATGAGTTAAATATATTTAATTTAAAATTAAGTGGATTAAGTAACACAGAAATATCTAAATTAATAGATAAAGATAAAAAGTATGTAGAAAATACTATATTTAGAATATCTAAAAAATATAAAGAATTAATATAAATTAAATATAATATGTTATAATTAATTAGAGGTGAATTATGTTTGATTATTTAAAAGGTGAAGTAACTAAAACTTTAATAAATTATATTGTTATAGAGTGTAATGGAGTAGGATATAAAGTATTTACTCCTAATCCATATAAATTTAATATTGGAAGTATTGAAACAATATATGTATATAATGTTGTAAAGGAAGATGAGAATTCTTTATATGGTTTTATTAATGAGAATGAAAGGGATTTATTTCTTAAACTTATTAATGTTAAAGGACTTGGTCCTAAGACTGGTATTACTATATTAGCAAGTAGTAGTTCTTCAGGAATAATAGATGCTATCGATAGAGAAAATATATTATATTTAAAGAAGTTCCCTAAAGTAGGAGAAAAACTTGCTAGACAAATAATACTTGATTTAAAAGGAAAACTTGTTATGAGTGATAATAATGATACTGAAAGTGATGAATTAGCTTTAGCACTTGAAAGTCTTGGTTATAAGAATAATGATATTAAAGGTATTATTGGTAAGGTGGATAAAACTTTAAATATTGAATCACAAATTAAAGAAGCTCTAAGGCTTCTATTGAGGTAATTATGGTAATAGGAATTGATATGGATGATACTATTTGTTCTACTAATGAGTTAATTATTGAAGAAGCTGATAAGTATGATAAAGAAGTATTAGGTGGAAGTGGAGTTAAAGATGTAAAGGCTTATGAATTTACTGATATGTTAGGTTGGGACAAAGAAATGAAAGGAACATTCTTTAAAGATAGACTTGAATATATTATGTCTAGAGCAATAATTAAACCATATGCTAAAGAAGTTATTAATTATTTATATAATAATGGATGTAAAATAATTATTGTATCTTTTAGAAAAGCAAAATATCTCAAGGATCCATATGAATTAACTAAGAATTGGTTAGATAATAATGGTGTTAAATATAATAAAATATATGTAGATACAGGATCTAAGGTAGATGAATGTATTGAATCAAAAGTTAATTTATTTATTGATGATAAAGAAAGTCATTGTGAAGAAGTAAATGAAGTTGGCATAGATACACTATTATTTACAAATGAATATAATCATGAAGAAAAAAGATTTAAAAGAGTAGATAATTGGCAAGAAGTTTTAAAATATATTAAGGAGAATTACAATGGATGAGAGAATAGTAACTAATCATGAACTTGAAGCAGATACATTTGAAAAAACTATTAGACCAGACTCTTTTGATGAATATATTGGTCAAAGTGATGTAAAAGAAAATATTAAAGTATTTGTAAAAGCAGCTAAATTAAGAAGTACTAATTTAGATCATGTGTTATTATATGGTCCCCCTGGACTTGGGAAAACTACTCTTGCTCATATAATATCTAATGAACTTGGAAGTAATATTAAAACAGCTAGTGGACCTACTATTGAAAAGTCTGGTGACTTAGCAGCAATATTATCTACTTTAGAGCCAAATGATGTGTTATTTATTGATGAAATACATAGAATACCTAAACTTGAATTTTATAGTGTAGAAGAATTAAAAGAAATAGTTAATAGAACATCTAGAGTATTAGAACTTAGTATTAATGATGAAGCTTCTAGAGAAATAGCAATACGTAGTAGAAAAACTCCTCGTATAGCAAATAGAATACTTAAAAGGGTTAGTGATTTTGCTTTAGTTGAAGGTGAAGGTGCAATTACATTAAAGATAGTTAAAAGTGCTCTTAAACGTCTTAAAATTGATGAATGTGGACTTGATAATACTGATATAGAATATTTAATGAGCATTATTAATAAATTTAATGGTGGACCTGTAGGAATAGAATCTATTTCTTCATCTATTGGAGAAGAATCAACTACTATTGAAGATGTAATTGAACCATTTTTATTACAAGAAGGTTTTGTTAAAAGAACTTCACGTGGTAGAATTATTACAGAAAAAACATATAAATATTTTAAAATTAATAATCAAACAACATTATTTGATTTTAATTATGATAATGTAATAGATGAAAATAATATAGAATAAACTAATTATGAGAAGGGTAAATGATGGTTACTCTTTCTTTTTATGTACATTTATGGTATAATATGCGAACTAGTAAGGGGAGTATGGAATATGGATATTGAAAATGAATGTTTAGAACACGCTATTAAAAAAAATAGATTTTTTCAAGGTGAAACAATACATATGTCTGTTTCAAATAAATCGGGTTTATTAGATATATCGAACAGAAAGTTATTCGATTATGATGGATTTGTTAATCATTTAATAGCAGAAGAATTTAATATTTTATATGAACCATCTAGAATTCCTAATTGGTATAATATTGGATGTGAAGCTTATTATTTTAAAGATAAAGGATTATTTAATGAATTATTTTTATCAGAGTTAGCACATGAATTTAATCTAAAAAGTTTAGATTATCAGATTGTAATAAATGAAGGGAAAGTTGGAATAATAAGTAAAAATTTTAGAAAATTAGGACATGAATATTATAGATATCATGAACTATTTAGACATAAAAAAAGTATGATTCCTGGTAATATGGAGGATTATGAATCTCTTGTAAATTATTATTTTCCTAAAGTTAGTGCTAAAAATTTAATAGATAGTGCTTATAGATTAATAGTTTTTGATTTTTTTGCTAATCAAAAAGATAGGGCTCATTATAATGTATTATTTGAAAAAGGTAAAAGTTATGATTTATCAAATGTATATGATAATGAAATGGGATTAAGATATGACTATCCTCAAAAATATGACTCTATTTTTGACAATTTAATTTTTCCTATGAAAGATGAAATTTCTGATTCAGAAACTGAAGTATTTAGGTTACTAGATGGTAATAATATTTTTAATAAATTATTAGAACATTGTTTAGATATTGATATAGACAGTATTTTAGAAAGAACAATTAGAAAGTATCAAATAGTTGTATATAAATGGGAAAAAAAAGAAATTAATGATATGTTTAGTTTAAAAAAAAGAATTATTGAAAATACATTGGAATTAAAAAGAACTTTATAATTAATTTTTATAAAGTTCTTTTTTATATAATTCAATAATACTTTCCATTAGTGTAATGTAATCTTCTTCACTTTCTCTTTCTTTATCAGATAGTGTAAATAAATTATTTACTTGTACTTTAACTATAGAATTATCACTTATAAATTTTTCTTGTGTTTCACTTAGTTTTTCATTATCTAATGAATAAATATATTGTATATCTTTTGATGAAATAAGTTTTTTAGCTTCCGCATATGATTTATCAATTGTTTGGTTATCATCATCTATTGATATAACATCTATATTGTATTTAGATAAATAATTAAACATATCACTGGTTACTAATATTTTTGAATAATTACCATTTTTTCCTATATCATATAATTTTACATCTAATTCAGATATTTTTTCATTTAATATTTTATAATTTTCTTCAATACTTTCTTTTATATATGGGTTATCACTATATTCAATCAATAATGTTTTGATGTTACTACAAAGCATTAAATAATTTGAGGGATCTATCCAAGCTATATCAGGGTGGGTTTTACTATCACTCATTCCTTTAGTAGCATCTATTATTTTTAAATTATTATTTAAATTAATTAAGTCTTTTGCCAAATATGCTTCTTTATTTATACCTGAATATATAAATATTTCTCCTTTAGCATATTTTTCTTCTTTTTTAGAAGTTACTTCATAACTACTAGTAGAATCATTAGGATATACACTACTTATAGAAGCATAATCACTATATAATTCTTTAGTGGCATACTCTATAGGATACATTGTAACATAAACATATTCATCATTAAATTCATCAGTTATTGAGCAAGCACTTAATAGCAAAATACTAAGTATAGTAATTAATATTCTTTTCATTATTTCTCCTTTATTACAGGGTCATATCCAAATTTGCCAAATGGATGACACTTAATTATTCTTTTAATTCCTAAAAGCACTCCTTTATATCCATAATTTAATATACTTTGTTTCATATATTCACTACATGTTGGAGTAAATCTGCACATACTATGAGAATGTAAAGGAGTTATTTGATATAACTCTATCATTTTTATTAATATTTTTTTCATATATTTTAAGTATACTATAAAAAAACTTAAAAATAAATGATTTTTAATGATTTTTGAGTTTTTGTATGTTATAATTTTAATGTGATAATTATGAATGATATATTAAAAAAATACGGAATAAAATTTAAAGATAGTCTTTTACTATCAACTGCTCTTACTCATAGTAGTTATGCTAATGAGCATGGTATTGAAAGTTATGAGAGGTTAGAGTATTTAGGTGATGCTGTTTTAGAAATAGTGTGCAGTGAATATTTATATAAAAATACACATTTACCTGAGGGTTCTATGAGTAAACTTAGAAGTCTTTATGTATGCGAAAATGCATTATATGAGTATTCTAAGAGTATAGATTTAAAGAGTTATATTAAAGTAGGTAATGGAATAAATACTCCTAATAAAACTATAATAGCTGATGTATTTGAATCATTAATGGGAGTTGTTTATTTAGAATGTGGGATTCATAGTGTAAAAGATATATTTAATAAACTTATTGTTCCTCATATTGAAGCTAAAGATGACTATTTAATGGATTATAAAAGTTTATTACAAGAAAGTGTTCAAACAGTAAAAAAAAGTGTTACATATAAATTAGTTAATGAAAGTGGTCCTGCTCATAATAAGACATTTAAGGTTGAAGTTGTAGTGGATGATCTTGTTTATGGTATAGGGGAAGGATGTTCTAAAAAAGAAGCAGAACAAAATGCAGCTAAAGAGGCGTTAAACAAAAAAGCTTAGGATGGTAAAGTTATGTATATAAAAGAAATTAAATTAAATGGATTTAAGAGTTTTGCTGATAAAACAACTATATCATTAGATGAGTCATTTACAGGCATAGTAGGGCCTAATGGAAGTGGCAAGAGTAATATAGTTGATGCTGTAAAATGGGTATTAGGAGAACAAAGTGTTAAATCGTTAAGAGGGTCTGATAATATGAGAGATATCATTTTTAATGGCTCAAATACAAGAGTTCCATCTAATATGGCAAGTGTATCTATAACTTTTGATAATACAGATAGATTATTAAATATCGATTACAATGAAGTATCAATAAAAAGAGTAGTTTATAAAACTGGAGAAAATGAGTATTATATTAATTCTGATAAATGTAGACTTAAAGATGTAACTAATTTATTATTGGATTCTCGTTCAAGTAAAGAATCTTTTAATATTATTCCACAAAATAAAATAGATCAGATTTTAAGCGAAAAACCTGAAGAGAGAAGAATAATATTTGAAGATGCTGCGGGAGTATTAAAGTATAAAAAAAGAAAAGAAGAAAGTTTATTAAAATTATCAAGAACACATGAAAATGTAGAGAGGATTAATCTAATAATAGATGAAGCTTCTAAAAACTTACCAGAACTTGAAAAGTCTTCTTTAAAGGCAAAAGAATATAAAGAAAGCTTAAGTGAACTTGAAAATGTTGAAATAGCTTTAATAGCTAAAGATATATCGGATTCTAGTGAAAAATTAATAGAAAACAAAAAAAGAAAAGAGGATTTAGAAAGTGAATTATCTCTTTCTTCTACTACTTCTAATACAAATAGTGTTGAAGTAGAAAAGATTAAAGTTGAAGTATTAAATGTTGATGAAGATATTAAAAATATAAGTAATGAAATATTTAGAGTAAATGAGAGTTTAATAACATTAAGTAATAAAAAGACTTTATTAACTGAAAGAAATAAATATGATAAGGAATCTAATGATGTTAAAAATAATTTAGTTTCTTTAAGGGATAATCAAGGTTATATTAAAAATAAAGTTTCTTCAATAAATATAGAACTAGATAACCTTAAATTAGAGAGTAATTCTTTAGATGAAAAACTAAAAAGGTTTAATAATGAATTAAATAATGTTAATTCTAAGAGAACAGATACTTATCATAATTTAAATAAATATAAAAGTAATTATGAAAATATTAAAAATAGGATAACTATATTAGAGGATAATATTAACTCAATGAGTAAAATTCCATACGCCGTTAAATCTATAATTAACAATCCTACTTTAAGGGGAATACATAATGTACTAGGTTCCCTAATTAATACAAAAAGTGAATATGCTACTATGTTAGATATTTCTTTAGGTAGTTCTTCTTCTAATATTGTAACTGAGGATGAATCATGTGCTAAAGAAGCAATTGAATATTTAAAATCGCATAATGCAGGTAGAGCTTCATTTTTTCCATTAAATGTTATTAAACCTAGAAGTGTAGACCCTGATACTATGAGAGTAATAGTAAATATGAATGGATTTGTTGATGTAGCTTCTTCTTTAGTAACTTATGATCAAAAATATTATAATATTGTGATGAATCAATTAGGAAACATAATAGTTTCAGATAATTTAAATAATGCTATAAGTATAAGTAAGAAAATAAATCATAAATATAGAGTAGTTTCACTTTCTGGAGATATTATTCATGTAGGTGGAATGATGAGTGGGGGAAGTATTAAATCTAACAGTTCATTTATTTCAGATAAATATGAATTAGATAGATTAAAAATTAATATAGAATCTATTAATAATCAAATTAAAGAATATAATGAATCTTTATCATTAATAGATAATGAATCAAATAAAATAAAAGAGAATATTTATAGTATAAATATTGATATTATTAAAAATAATGAATCTATTTTAAATAAATCTTCACTCTTAGAAGAGAAGAATAAAGAGTTAGATAGTATTAATGATGAAATAAATAATTTAACACTTAAATCTTTAGATAAAGAATTAGAAGAAGTAATAAAAGAATATTATATGCATGAGGAAAAGAAGCTATCACTTGAAAATAAGTTAGAAGTACTTAATAAAAAGAAAAATGAACTTAATAGTGATTTAGATTCTTTTGAACGTAATATTAAATTATCTAATCAAAAAAATAATAAATTAGTAAGTGAAATTAATAATATTGATATACTTATTACTAAACTTAATATTAATTTAGATAATTTACTTAATAGATTAAGTGAAGATTATTCATTAGGATATGAAAAAGCAAAAAGTGAATATGTTTTAACTATAGATGAAGATGAAGCAAGAGAAAAGGTAACTAATTTAAGAAGAAAAATTAAATCTTTAGGAGATGTATCACTTTCATCAATAGAAGAATATGAAAGGGTATCTACAAGAGTAAATTTCTTAAATAAGCAGAAAGATGATTTAATATTAAGTGAAAATGATTTAATGAAAATTATTAATGAAATGGATGAAAAAATGAAAAGTAAATTTTCTTCTTCATTTGAAAATATAAATATTGAGTTTAATAAAGTATTTAAATCATTATTTAAGGGTGGGGAAGCTCATTTAGAATTAACTGATAGGGAAAATATTTTAACTTCTGGAATAGACATAATAGCTATTCCTCCTGGAAAGAATTTAAAGCCATTAAGTTTATTATCAGGTGGAGAAAAAACTCTTACAGCTATAAGTTTATTATTTGCTATTATGAATTTAGAGCATGTTCCATTTGTAATATTAGATGAAGTTGAAAGTGCTTTAGATGAAAACAACGCTACTATATTTGGAGAATATTTAAATAATTATAAAAATAAAACTCAATTACTTGTTATAACACACAAAAAGAAAACAATGGAATTTTTAGACAAATTATATGGTATAACAATGCAAGAAAGTGGAATAAGTAAATTAGTTAGTGTAAAATTAAATGACTAAAAAAATTCAGTTATGTGACTGAATTTTTATTTATTAATTGTAATTTTTATAATGTTATTATCTGTATTAAATTTTGAAATATCATTATTTACATTTAATTCTATATTAAATATATCAAATGATTTATTTTCAGTTAAAGAAGTATAGTTAGTTTTAAATAATCCATATTGTTCACTTGTCACTATTGACTCTATAGCGCTTAATAGTGAGTTATATAAATTATCTGATAATGAGAGAGTATCTTGTAAATATATAACATATGTTCCTTCATTATAAGTAGAGTATAGATTAATATTTCCTTTGCTTATTGAATATGTTTTGTTTTTTAATAATGAATCATTTAAATCAATTAAATCATCATTATTTAAATATACATTTTCATTAATAACATTATCTACTGTAAATCCAGAATCAATGAGTGACTTATCTAAATTAATAAATATTTTATAAGTTGAATTATCAAATATAATATTTACTCCTTGTAATATATTAGATTTTTGAAAATCATTGAAAGTATATAAATCATAGATTTCATTTTCTTTATGTCCTAGAGTAACACTTACAGCGTCTATCATATATTTGCTAACAATATTTCCATTTATTGAATCATTATTAGTATATTCTACATATAATATTTTTTGTTTAGCATATTCCATATAATTGTAATTAAATGTTGAAACAGATGTTCCAGTATTATATGTAACTACTATTTTATTATCAGTTATATTTGCTTTAATAATTATTCCAGATGATGAAAACTTTTTTATATCACTTAGATTATTGAATGCTTCCGCTACAGGTTTTAAATCATTTCTTATAGCGCCTTTAATACCATATCCTTTATAAAAGAATACTATTCCAACACCAAAGCATATTAAAGTTAAGAAACAAATGCTACCCCAGAATATAATTCTTATTTTATTTCCCTTACTCATATTCTTTTTTCTCCTAGTATAATTATATATTATTAATTAAAAAAAATAAAGTATTATTTCAAAACTTTATTTAAATTATATTGCTCTCATATTATCTATATTTTTATATGGTTCTTTTTTATCGATTTTATCTATAAAAATTATACCATTTAAATGATCAATTTCATGTTGGAATGCTACTGCGATTTCTTCTCTAACTCTCTTAGTTTGTTTTTTTCCAAACATATCATAATATTCTACAGTTATTCTTGCGTATCTTGGAACTATGCCTTCTACTTCTCTATTAACACTTAAACATCCTTCTCCTTCTTCAACATATATTAATTCTTCCGAATGAGATATTATTTTAGGATTAATTACTTCATATTCTTCATAATTACCATTTTCCATTTTATAAGATATTGCAAAAAATCTTTTAGGAATTCCAAGTTGAATAGCTGCTAATCCCATTCCAGCTCTAATTTTATTTTTTTTAGCATATTCTTCATCTTGACTTACTCTTAAATATTCAATCATATATTTTAAAAGAGATGAATCTTTTTCATCAAAAGGAAAAATAACTTCTTCGCTTTTTTGTCTTAGAAGTTTAGAATATCTTTCATCTAATATATCTTTTTGTTTAAACATATGATTTTCCTTCTTTCACGTAAGTATTTTATCAAAAATATGAAAAAATATCAATTTATAATTGAAAAAATGTAATATTAATTATATAATTAAGTAAATATAGGAGCGCACGAATGAAATATAGTAAAAGTTATTTTATATTATTAATTGTAGGAATAATATTTAGTGCATCACTAATGTGCCTTTCTACATACGCTTATTTTTCACTTGTAATAAGTGGATCAGGAAATGAAAATAGTATCACATCTTTTAATGAATCATTACAGGTTACTTATGTTGATACAAGTAATGTAACGCTAGTAAATGCATATACTGGAGATAGTATTACTAAAACATTTACTGTTGAAAATACAGGTGATGCTTTAGTATATTATGACATTATATTAGAAGATTTAGTAAATAATTTTGCAAATCCTGATGATTTAGTTTATAGTATTTCTTCTACTAATAATGGAGCTAATCTTAAATATAGAGTTATTCCTACTACGGATAATGCTCCTATAGCTTCAAATATACCTATTTCTTCTGGAACTACTCATAGTTATACAATAATTATTACTTTCTTAAAAACTAATGAGGATCAATCACCAAATATGGGTAAAACATTTTCTTCAAACATTAATATCATTCCACCTAGTAAGAATGAATATGTAAATAGGGGAGTATATACTAATTCTAATTCATTAGGATATAAAATATTAAATAATAATACACTTTCTTCTGATGCGTCCCTTAGTTTTAATAGTATATCTTCTAGTGATGGATTATATTATAATAATAGTGGATATAATGGATCACTTGTATATTATTTTAGAGGAAGTAGTAGTTTAAATAATAATGTTAGATTAGGAAGTGCTTGTTATAAAATTATACGTACAACTGAAGATGGTGGAATAAGAATGATATATAATGGACCTTATTCAGAATCAACTTATTGTGCTAATAGTGGTTCTTCTACTATGCTAGATTCTACTAGTGCTTATAATACTAACTCTGATTACAATGCTTATGTTGGATATATGTATGGCACACCAGGAAGTACAACATATATAGCAGAACACACAAATACAAATGAAAGTTTAGTAAAAACCGCATTAACATCATGGTATACTACTAATATTAGTACTTATGCTTCTTATTTATCTGATAGTATCTATTGTAATAATAGAAAATCAAGTAAATTTACAATAAATAGTGTAGTATATGGAATAAGTGGATATGGAACTAATAATTCTGGATATGATAGTGCTAAGAGATTACAAGCTAGTAGTAGTGTTACTCCTTCTCTTGATTGTCCAAATTCAGGTGATAGATTTTCTTCATCATCTACTAATGGTAACGGATATGGAACTAATCCAATAGGACTATTAACTGCTGATGAAGCAGTATTAGCAGGGTATACTGTAGGAAGTGCTAATACATCAAATTATTTATATAATACAAGTAATTATTGGACAATGACACCTGCATATTTTAATGGAAGTAATGCATATGTTTATGCTATATCTAGTGGTAATTTAACCGCTACTAGTGTAAGTACTACAGGATATGGTATAAGACCTGTAATAACACTTAAAAATGATGTTGTTTGTACAGGTGATGGATCAAGTTCACTTCCATATTATATTACAACAAACTAGAAAGGAAATTATTATGTATATTTTAGATGCAATAATTATTATTTGTTTAATTCTAGGAGTTATGGCTGGAATTAGAAGAGGTCTTATAAAAGAAATAGTTCTTCTTATAGGTTTAGTTTTAAGCGTAGTTATAGCTTTTTATTTAAGAACTCCAATATCAACATTTATGTATAAAGTTTTACCATTTTTTACATTTAAAGGTACTTTTAGTGGAGTGAGTGTATTAAATATCTTATTATATGAAATAATAGCTTTTGTAATTATTTTTACAGTTTTATATTTAATATTAAGAATTCTTCTAAAAATAACTGGACTTATAGAAAAAATATTAAAAGCAACAATTATTCTAGGAATATTTTCTAAAATAGGAGGTGCAATAGTAGGTTTTATTGAAGGATATATTATAGTATTTATTTTGCTTTTCATTTTTACACAACCTTTTTTAAAAATAAAAGGTGTAGAAGATTCATGGTTAAGTAATAAAATATTAGATTCTACCCCAATTATGAGTAAATCAATTTTAAATGTAAGAAATGCCATTAGTGAGATTTATGAAATAAGTGAGGAATATAAAGAAGACAAAGAAAGTTTAAATAAATCTGCTGTTAGATTATTTATAAAATATAATATTATAACTGAAGAAAACGCAGAGTTGTTAAAAGAGAAAGGAAAGATTGATTATTAATGAAACATTTAAATAAGACTGATAACTTAGAAGAACTAGTTAAAGAAGGAACACACTTAGTAGATTTTCATGCTTTATGGTGTGGTCCATGCAAAATGTTAGGTACTGTTCTTGAAAAGTTAGATGATGAAATAGATATTATTAAAATAGATATTGATGAACATGAAGATATTGCTAGAGAGTTTGGAATAATGAGTGTTCCTACATTAATATTTTATAAGGATGGAAAAGTAGTAAAACAAATTTTAGGATTTCATTCAAAAGATGAAATACAAAGTATAATAGATACTTTATAACATATAGAAATATATGTTTTAAATTACATTTTTTTATGTTATAATCACTATGCAAAGAGGATGTTATTATGGATTATAAAGATATAAACACATATGATTATGAATTAGATGAATCATTAATTGCTCAAACTCCATATAAAAAAAGAGATGAAGCAAAACTATTAGTAGTTGATAAAAATAATGGTAATTTAATAGATGATAAGTTTTTTAATATAATAAATTATTTAAAAAAAGGAGATACTTTAGTTCTTAATAATACAAAAGTTATGCCTTGTAGAATATTTGGATATAAAAGTGACACTAAAGCAAAAATTGAAGTCTTTTTGTTGCATGAATTAGAAAATGATACATGGGAATGTTTAATTAAACCTCAAAAAAGGGTACATATAGGAACAATAATTATATTTAGTAGTTCTTTATCATGCGAAGTAAAAAATATATTAAATGATGGTATTACTCATGTTAAATTCATATATAATGGTATATTCTTAGAAATATTAGATAGTATTGGCTTAATGCCTATCCCTCCATATATTCATGAAACTCTAAAAAATAATGAATATTATAATACTGTATATGCTAAAACCTTAGGAAGTAGTGCTGCTCCTACAGCGGGATTACATTTTACTAAAGAGTTATTAAAAAAAATTGAAGATTTTGGAGTAAATATATTATATGTTACTCTTAATGTTGGACTTGGAACATTTAGACCAGTAAGCGAAATTGATATTACAAAGCATGATATGCATAAAGAGTATTATGAAATAAGCGATGATGTTGCTAATAAATTGAATGAATGTAAAAAGAAAAAGACGCGTATTATATGTGTTGGCACTACTTCCCTAAGAACATTAGAATCAAATTTTAAAAATAATAATTGTTTTAAAGGAGAATCAAAAGAAACAGGAATATTTATTTATCCACCATATAAATTTGAAAGTTGTGATGGATTAATAACTAATTTTCATTTACCAAAAAGTACTCTAATTATGTTAGTTAGTGCTTTTAGTAGTGTAGATATTATTAAAAAATCATATGCTCATGCTCAAAAAAACAAATATAAATTTTTTAGTTTTGGTGATGCTATGTTTATAACAGATGATGTAAAAGGAGTAAAATAATGGATTTAAAATTTAAATTATTAAAAAAAAGTGGAAACGCTAGATTAGGT
>CAZDPZ010000005.1:12051-26065 GCA_964507635.1 uncultured Clostridium sp. | reverse complement strand
CTCCTTCGCCTCTCATTTCATAATCACGCTCTGTTATATAAAATCCATCATTACTCTCTTGTAAAACTTTCAATCTTTTATTTGATTTACTACCGATTAATACACAAGTTGAATCAAATTCATTTCTTCCTACTCTTCCTCTTAATTGATGAAGAGTAGCAAGTCCAAATCTTTCAGCATTGTTTATTACAATCATAGTAGCATTCTTAACATCTATTCCTACCTCTATTACAGTTGTAGATATTAATATATCAATTTTTTTACTTTTAAAGTCTTCCATTATTTTATCTTTATCGTTTTTAGATAATTTTCCATGCATTATAGAACTCTTAATACTACCTTTAAAATATAAATCAATATTTCTTTTTATCTCATTTACTGTTGTTAGATCAAGCGTTTCACTTTCTTCTATTAAAGGCGATACAACATATACTTGATGTCCTTCATCAATATCTTTTTTCATAAGTTCATATACACTTACTAATTCTTTTTCTGACTTAATAATTGTTTTAATATCTTTTCTACCTTTAGGTTTAGTTTTAATGTTTGAAATATCCATATCTCCATATATTGTTAAAGCAAATGTTCTTGGAATTGGTGTTGCTGACATATATAAAGTATCAGGAAGTAGTCCTTTGTTTTTTAAATTTGCTCTTTGATTTACTCCAAATCTATGTTGTTCATCAGTAATTACTAATCCCAAATTCTTAAATAGAACTGATTCACTTAACAATGCATGTGTCCCTATTATAAAATCAATTTTTCCATTTTTTAATTTATTGACTACTTCATCTTTTTCTTTCTTTTTCATACTACCTACTAATAAATCCACTCTTATATCTGTACTTACTAATAAATTTTTAATAGTATCATAATGTTGATATGCTAATACTTCAGTAGGAGCCATTAAAGCAGTTTGTCTATTTGATAAATGATTTATATAAGATGCAATAACTGCTACAACAGTTTTACCACTACCAACATCTCCTTGTATCATTCTATTCATTCTTTTGTTTGATGTCATATCCTCATATATATCGTTAACTGTTTTATTTTGATCCCCTGTAAGTTCAAATGGTAAAGTTCTTATAAAGTCATTTACTTCACTTACATCTATGTTTCTTACATAACCATCTTTTGTTTCTTTATTAATACTTTTCAAATAGTTAATTTTAAACATAAATAAAAATAATTCTTCGTATTTTAATTTTAGCATAGATGACTTAACATCCTTAATTGTTTTAGGATTATGTATTAGATTTACAGCATCTTTTTTATTTATAAATTTATATTTTTCATTTAAATACTTGGGAATATAGTCAATATATTTATCATATTCATTTAAAGCACTATCAATATATTTCTTTAAATTCTTTTGACTAAGACCACTTGTTAAATGATAAATACTTTCTATTGAACCATCTTCTATTTTTTCAAATTTGATATCTGAAGCTACCACGGTATTTTTTATTTCATCATATTTACCAAATATAGTTAATACTTTACCAGGACTAATATTATTTTTTAAAAAAGGTCTATTAAATATCATAACTGCTATCATTTTTTTATTAGACATTGCTCTAAATATTAATGATGACATATTTGCTCTAAATCTTCTTACCATTGGAACAGAATCAACTATGCATTCTAATATTACATTTTGTTTATCTACACACTCTTTTATATTATTTAGTTTTAATACTTCATGTTTATATGGATAGTAATAAACTAAATCTTCAATACTATTAATATTAATATTTTTTAAAGCTATTAAGGATTTAGGACCAATCCCTTTAATACTTGATAAATTATTCATAAATCCGCCTCCTTAAATCTAACATATTATATCACAAACTAATAATTTATGCTAGATTTACTTTTTTAATAAAATTTGATTTTTCACTTGACAAATCATTGCTTTTTGATTAGTATATAGTCTTACCAATTCACTTTTAGGCGAATTGGTGCTAGTATCACACTAGCCAACCCCTTTTTATTCTTTTTTCCGGACGGTCATCAGGGGACCGTCCTTTATTTTGAAATAATAATTGAACTAAAATTAAAATAATGTTATCCTTTATTCAGGTGATAAAATGAATATGAAAGAAATTAATGAAAAACTAAAAAAATATAATCAAACACACTTATTAAAATTTTATGATACATTAAGTAGAAATGAAAAGGAGAATTTAATTAATCAAATAAATACAATTGATTTTGATTTAATAGATACTCTTTATAAGAAAACAAAATTTAAAACTAGTGAAAATTTTTTTATTGAGAGTATAGATAGTATTGACAAAATAAGTTTAAAAGATAAAGAAAAATATATCTCACTTGGTAATAATATAATAAAGAATAATAGATATGCTGTTGTTACTATGGCTGGAGGACAAGGAACTAGATTAGGATTTGATGGTCCTAAAGGAACATATATTTTAAAAAATGGTAAATCTATATTTGAAATATTATGTGATAATTTAAAAGAATCTTATAATACATACGGTGTTAAAATACATTGGTATATAATGACTAGTCGGGAAAATAATGAATGTACTGTTGATTTTTTTGAAAAGAATAATTACTTCGATTATGGTAAAGAAAATATATCTTTCTTCAGTCAAAATCATTTACCTATGCTAGACGAAGAAGGCAAAATAATACTTGAATCTACTTCTTCCTTAAAACTTGCTTCTGATGGATCTGGTGGAGTATTTAATGCATTAAATGAAATAATTAATGAACTTAACATCAACAACATTGAATGGGTATATATTAGTGGAATAGATAATATTTTGTCAGTATTAGTAGATCCATTATTTATAGGACTAACAATATTAAATAAAAATAAAGTCTCATCAAAATCTATTTTGAAAACAGATCCAAATGAAAAAACAGGGGTATTTTGTAAAAGAAACAAACATCCTGGGGTACTAGAATATACTGAAATAACAGATGAGCTAAGATATGCAAGAAAAGATAATAATGAGCTATTATATTGTGAAAATAATATTTTAAGTAATCTATTTAATATTGAAATTTTAAACAATGTAATATCTAAACCATTAGAATATCACGTTGCTCATAAAAAATGTAATATATTAGATAATCATGGTAACATTTGTGAAGTAAATAACCCAAATGCATACAAATTTGAATCATTTATATTTGATATTTTTGGATACGTTGATGATTTATTATTATTAAGAGTCAAAAGAGAAGATGAATTTGCACCAATTAAAAATAAAGAAGGAATTGATAGTCCACAGACAGCTTTAGAACTTTATAATAATAAAAATAAGAAGACTGATTAGTCTTCTTTCTTTTCCAAACTTTTAAAATATTCATATCTTTCTTTAGCACAATTTATATTTCTTTCATATAATTCTTTATATTCTATTTCGTTTTTTGTTTCTAAATTTTTATATCTTAATTCTCTTCTAAATACCGTATCATATGTAGTAAAGTCAGGTTCTTTAGAGTCTATTATTAATTCATCATTTTCTGGATTATATCTCATTAATATATTATATCCTACATCAACTAGTAGTTTTTGTTCATCTAAAGAACTATTTAAACCTCCATATATTCCTTGTTCTATACATGGACTATATGCAATAATCAATGATGGGCCTTTATGTTCATATGCTTCTTTTAATGCTTTAATAGTTTGATTCATGTTAGCCCCTAAAGAAATAGATGCTACATAAACATTTGGAATAGACATAGCTATTTTGAATAAATCTTTTTTATTTTCATGTTTTCCACTTGATGCAAATTCTGCTACGCTTCCAACTTTAGTAGATTTAGATTTTTGACCTCCAGTATTAGAATATACTTCAGTGTCAAGTACCATTATTTTTACATCTTCATTGCTATGAAGAACATGATCAACTCCACCATAACCAATATCATAAGCCCATCCATCGCCTCCTATAATCCATACTTTTCTTGATGGAATATAGTCTAATAATAGTTTTAAATCATTAGGTAGGTTTTCACTTTCTAATCTATCTTTAATGGCATACGTTAAATCATCATCTTCACTATTTAATGTCCATTCTTTAAATAAATTTTTAACTTCTAAAGAAACAATATCTTTAGTTTCATGCATAATATCTTTAATTCTTTTTCTATTATTATTATATGAATAATAAAGTCCTAATCCAAACTCTGCATTATCTTCAAATAAAGAATTCATCCATGGTATTTTATAAGGTGTTATAGGTAAAGATCCACCATATATTGAAGAACATCCTGTAGCATTAGCTATTACTATATTTTTACCATATAATAATGTTAAAACTTTTATATAAGCTGCTTCTCCACATCCTGCACAAGCTCCACTGAATTCAAAATATGGTTTTTGAAAAGCACTACCCTTTACAGTAAATTTATTAAATGGTGTATCATTGTTTTGATTATTGAATAAATATTCACTTATATTATCAAACCTACTATTATATTCGCCCTCACTTAATGCTTTTGTTCCATTCTTACCGGGACATGCTTTAATACATAATCCGCATCCTGTACAATTAGATTCAGAAATTGACATGTAAAAATTTTTATTTCTTTCTCCTATGGATTCTATTGTTTCACTTTTATCTATATGAGATTCTATTAATTCATTATCTGTTAATGAAAAAGGTCTTATACAAGCATGAGGACATACAAATGAACATTGGTTACATTCTATACAGTTACTTTTATCCCAGTGAGGAACCATAATAGAATTTTTTTGTTTTTCATTTTTAGAATTTCCACCATCAAAACTTCCATCTTCGTGATTGATAAAATCTGATACGCTTAGAGTATTTCCCATTCTATCTTTAATACATTTAATGATATCTTTACCGCTTGAATATACTTTATTATCTACAGTAAAAATATTATTATCAACTTCTTCTAAATATTTAAGACTTTCATCAATAGCATTAATATTATTATCTATTACATTTTGTCCTTTATTAGCATACGTTTTTTTAATTAAGGATTTAAAATCATCTATATCGTTATTATTACATTCAAGTATTTTCATCATATACATACACATTAAATTATTAATTTTACCATTTAATGAATATTTTTTATTAAGTTCATTTAAATTACTTATATATACTTTTATATGTTTATTAATTATTTCTTTTTTATTTTCTAATGACATTAAATTATTTAATTCAGCATCATTAAGAGTACTAGATAATAAGAGTGTTCCATTTTCTTTAATATTTTCTAAACAAAATAAGTTACTTAAATATGTATCTTTTGATACTACTACAAAATCTGGATTCATAACATAATAAGGCGCTTCTATTTTATTAGGTCCTATTCTTAAATGAGATACTGTTATTCCTCCACTCTTTTTAGAATCATATTCAAAATATCCTTGAACATAACTATCTTTTTCACCTAGAACTTTCATTAAATTTTTTGATGCTCCTACCATTCCATCAGAACCAAATCCAAATACTTTTATTTCTCTATAATCAGGATTATATTCTATGCTAATAGGGCTTAAACTTAAATGAGTAACATCATCATTTATTCCAAGAGTAAATTTTTGTTTAGGATTATCATTAATCATATTTTCAAATACCGCATTTATATCATCAAGTGATACATTCTTACTTGATAATCCATATATTCCAGCATACATTTCAATATTTTTATGCTTTAATGATTCTATAACATCTAAATATAATGGACATCCACTACTTCCAAATTCTTTTGTTCTATCAAGAACAGATATTGCTTGAGTACTTTTAGGTATAATATTTAACAAATACTCACTACTAAATGGCCTATATAAATGAACTTCGACTAATCCAGTTTTCATTCCTTTTTTATTTAATATATCAACAACTGTTTTAATAGTTGAGCAAACACTTCCCATAGCTATAATAATATGTGTTGCATTTTTACTTCCATAATAATTAAATGGTTTATAAGTTGTTAATGCAAGTTTATTAAGTCTTTCCATATTGTTTGATACAATATGAGGCATATTTAAATAATAATTGTTTCTTATTTCTGTATTTTGAAAATAAATATCTCCTGTTTGAGAAGTACCTCTTGTTATACTTTTTCCAATATTTAGAGATCTTTTTTTAAAATTATCTATATATTTATAATTTATTAGTTTTAATACTTCGCTTTCTTTTAACAAAGAAACTTTATTAAGTTCATGACTAGTTCTAAATCCATCAAAGAAATGTAAAAAAGGTAGTGAACCTTCAATAGATGACAAATGAGCAATTATTGCCATATAATATGCATCTTCTACTGTAGAACTAGCCAACATACAAAATCCTGTACTACGAGTTGCATAAATATCTTGATGATCTCCAAATATAGATAAAGCATGAGTTGCAAGACTTCTAGCTGCTACATGTATAACACATGGTAATAATTCTCCTGCTATTTTATACATTGTAGGTATCATTAATAATAATCCTTGGGATGCAGTAAAAGTTGTTGTTAAACTTCCCGCTTGAAGAGAACCATGTACTAATGCACTAGCTCCTGCTTCACTTTGCATTTCTACTACTTTTACTTGTTCTTTGTATAAATTTTCCTTACCACTTGAACTCCATTTATCAACTAATGTTGCCATAGGAGTAGCTGGAGTTATTGGATAGATTCCACATACTTCACTAAATAAATATGCAGCTTTAGCACAAGCTTCATTGCCATCAATTATATACTCTTCTTTCATATCATCACCTTATTAATTATAACATATTATTAAAATAAAAATTAGATTTAACTAACTTTTATTTTTTCGTTTCTTTAATTTAATTAATTTTTTAGTATTATTTATATCTATTAACAATGCAATTATTAATATAATAGACAATATCATTATAGATAATATATAAACTTTTCTTTTTAGAATATTATTAGATACATTATTAATGCTTATATCTTTCATATATACTTCTTCACCTATATCAGATTTATTCACTATAAGATAATAAGTATTAATATATTCATCATTATATTTAGAATAT
This sequence comes from uncultured Clostridium sp., assembly GCA_964507635.1. Taxonomy (GTDB): domain Bacteria; phylum Bacillota_I; class Bacilli_A; order RF39; family UBA660; genus CAG-1000. The sequence goes on along the minus strand of CAZDPZ010000005.1, from coordinate 19,052 downwards.
ACTTCTATTTTAATAGTATTTTTTCCAACTTCATATTCTTTTGGATAAGTAATTTTAACTCTATTATTATTTTGTGTTTCATAATTTAAGAGTATACTTTCTACATCATTTTTAACAATTACATGATATGTATTCCTATATTTATTAAATTTTTCTAATAGATCATAGTCTAATACACTAAGAGATGTTAAAAAATAATTATAAATATCATTCTTTTCATCACTTATATTTATTACGTTTATATTATATGTGTTAATATTTTCATTTAAACTAGATTTAATAACTATATTATTATTAATATTACCTTCAACATTTATATTACAATTATCTGAAGCACAATTAGTTATTATGTTGTATTCATTATCAGTTATATACAAGTTATTAACAAAAGATAATGGGTTAAAATAAAAATCAATGTTTTCTAAATTATCTTTAATAAATCCAATATATGAAATCTTCGCATCATAATTATTAATAGTAGATGTATTATTTATTTCATAAGTAAGAATATTTTTATTACATTCAACATTAACTGTTTCATTATTAATATTGGAATGCCCTTTAATACTACCATTTATTAATTCTATAGAAGTATATTTGTTTTTAACATTTTCTTTAACTTTAAATGATAAACTAACTATATTATTATCAATAATAGTATTTCCACTTATTGTAAACATAAGAAGTGATGAATATGATTTATATTCATTAACAGTCCAATATTCATGTATATTTAATAGCTCATTACTAGGATTAATTATTTCAAAAATACTAGAATCATAATATAATTCGTAAGAAGCATAGTTTATATTAATATCTTCTACATTATAATCAAAATTAATAGTAATAATATCATTACTCTTTAATACGTAGTTTTCACTACTCTCTTTTACTAAATAACATTCATTAGTAGAAGCAAATACACATATAGGAAGAACTAATAATAAAATTAATATTATTTTTTTCATATATCCTCTTTATTCTTCTAATATAATATCATAAATTAATATATTTTTACAAGTTTCTCTAATTTTAATAATTCATTTGTTTCACATAATATAGTTATGCCATCTATTTTAATACCTTTTAACTCATTATAAATTTTTTCTTCTTTAGATAAATTATCATTATATTTATTAACTAATTCTTTTGTATTTTTAGCATAATACTTTTTATTATCTATTATATATGACAAAATATGAATATTTAAATCATTAATTATATTTATATCATTAGAGTTCATATTTTTAAAATATATTACATAATAAGATGATTCATTTAAATATCTATTATATGAAAGAGATAATGAATTATTTGAATCAATAGAATCTATATTAAAAATAAATAAAATATTAAACAAAAAAATAGTCTTAATAATAAAGTCTTTTATAAATATCACCATTATTATTATGACTACTAATTTTAAAATAAAATATCCAATTCTTGGTAAGAAATAATATTAATAATTATCTTTCTTAACTTCAAAATAAGATTTTGGATGAGAACATACAGGACATACTTCTGGAGCATTCTTTCCGATAACAATGTGTCCACAATTACGACATTGCCAAATAGTATCTCCATCTTTTGAAAATACAACTTTATCATCAATATTTTTAAGTAATTTTAAATATCTTTTTTCATGTTCACGTTCGATGTCAGCAACACCTTCAAATAGTTTTGCTAAACGAGTAAATCCTTCTTCTTTAGCAGTCTCAGCAAATTCTTTATACATGTCTGTCCATTCATAATTTTCACCATCTGCTGCAGCTTTAAGATTTTCTGGTGTTGATAATACACTTCCACCCATAAGTTCTTTAAACCATAATTTTGCATGCTCTTTTTCATTATTAGCTGTTTCTTCAAATATAGCAGCTATTTGTTCGTACCCATCTTTCTTTGCTTGACTTGAAAAATAGGTATATTTATTTCTTGCTTGGCTTTCTCCTGCAAAAGCAGTCCATAAATTTTTTTCAGTTTTACTTCCTTTTAATTCCATAGTTTATTCCTCCTTTTTTAAACAATCACTACAGATTCCAATATAATTTATTTCATAATCATCTACTTTAACACCAGAAATAATATCTTTATCAATATTAATATTTTTAAATACATCTAATACTTTATTACATCTTTTACATATAAAATGATGATGTTTTTTTAAAGTATTATCATATCTACAAATACCTTCATTAGTTTTAATTTTAATAACATCATTATTATCTACTAGAGTATTAATATTCCTATAAACAGTACCAAGACTAATATTATTTATACTATTTTTAGCTTCATAATATATTTCTTCTGCTGTTAAATGACTAGTGCTTTTATTAATAATATTGAGTATTAAATCTCTTTGAATTGATTTTCTCATATTTCTCCTAACTAGTAATGATTACTACTTAAGTATATCATTAAAAAAATAATTGTCAATATATTTTCAATAAAAAACTCTTAGATATCTAAGAGTTATATGATTATTTATTTTTTCTTAAAACATAATAACCATTAATCATTTTACCAAAAGTATAGTCTCCACTTTTCCATTCCATTATTAAATAAGTTTCATTATTAATTTCTTTTAGAATATACTTACTAGTTGTACTATTATTTTTATTGATTATATAGCCTTTTGTATAAGAAATATTTATTACTTCTTTTTGATTAAAATACTCAGTTAATTTACCATCAGGTAAAATTGCAATATTAATTAGATAAAATGGTGATTTATATTTCCTTTCATTTGGATTAAATGAATCAATATTAGATACCATATCACAAGTAGTATAGTATCCTATAGCATTTTGGTCACTTACAAATTCTAATTCAGTATTATCTTTAATCATTATGTCTTCTTTTGTATATTTTTTATTATCAATTTTTTTATATACAACCATTTTATAGTTGTCATTATCATTGAAGTCAATAAATTTTACATACATTAAGTCACCAATAATTTCGTATGGGCAAGCTTCATCACATATATATATGATACCATTTGTCCATGAAATTACCCAATATGACGACCCACCTTCCATTAAATATATTTCTTTAATTCCAACATCTTCACTACTTAATAATTTTTTCTTTAAATAGTCATCTTTACTTTGAGCTACACCATCTAGAATCCATTTTCCAATAGCATTTTCATCATTAACGAATGTCTTCATTTCTTCGTCTCCTTTCATATTAGAAAGGCTTTCTAAAGTATTGATATTTTTATACAATTTCTTGATTTGATTTTCGTAATCAATTATTTTATTATTAATATTCTCATAATTAAAATTTCTTATGTCATCTAGAGATAAACCTAAATTTTTAAGATAAATTATTCTACTCATTGTTTTAATATTATCTTCATCATAATATCTATATCCGGAATAGATATTAACATAACATGGAGTTAGTAATCCTTTATCTTCATAAAATCTCACCGTCTTAATACTAACATTAAATAATGTTGCGAAATCACCTATTTTTATCATACTTTTTTCCTTTCTAAATACATGTTATCACTAACCTTAAGGGAAGAGTCAATACTATTTTAATTAATCTATATTAATTAATTCATATTTTTTATCTCCTACACCATTTTTATATGCCATATCAATAGTATGAGTGCCATTTCTAGACTCAATTCTTTCTATCAAATGTGGTGCACCAGGATCTTTACTATTATATATTAAATCAATACATGCTTGGTCTAGTGCAACTGGATCTAAAGAAGACAATATTCCTATGTCTTTCATACATGGATCTTCCGCTTCTGCACAACAATCACAATCTACTGACATATTACACATTACATTTATATAAGCTATGTTGCCTTTAAAATAACTTGATACAGCTTTTGAAGCATCAGCCATAGATTCTAAAAATTTATCATGAGGCGCTGTCCATAATTCTTTTGTATTTCCTGCTCCATGTATATAAGCTTTTCCATAAGATGAAGCACATCCTATAGATAATTGTTTTAATGCTCCACCATATCCTCCCATAGGATGACCTTTAAAATGAGATAATACTAGCATAGAATCATAATTTTTAATATTTCCTCCAACATAATCCTTTTTAATTACATTTCCATCAGGGATATTAAGTATTAAATCTTCTACTTCACTATCCAATATATCTACTTTAAAATATTTATTCCATCCATGATTTTCAATTAATTTCTTATGCTTTTCAGTTGTATTTCTTTGTCCTTCATAAGCAGTATTACATTCAACAACAGTTCCACTAATATAATCAATAATTGGTTTCATAAATATTGGACGTAAATAATTCTGATTTCCTGCTTCTCCGCTATGAACCTTCACTGCAACATTTCCTTTTAATTTAATTTCTAAAACATCGTACATCTTTATCATGTTTTCAGATGTAATAACTTTGCTAAAATAAACTTTACTCATAACCACTCCTTACTTTATGAACTAATTATACTTAAAAATATTATTATTATCAATATTTATATAAAAAAATAGACTTGAATCAAGTCTACTAATTAATAGATTTTTCATTAACATATAGTTTGTGTCCATTAAAATTAATATTGCTGTAATCACTTTGAGTATCACTAAGTGAGCTTACATAACTATCAGAGGTTAATTTAATTGATGAAGTTTTATCAAGTGTTAAATTAATACTTTTAGCTTCATTACTATTATTTATAGTTCCTTCAAAATATGAATTAGTTTTCATATTCATATCAAGTGTTGATATTGAATCTACAACAATGTTACCATTAACACTTTGAGTAATTAAAGATAAAGTAACATTTCCTCCATTAGAACCTTCTTTTCCCCATGAATCTTTTTGTATTCTTAAAAAGTTTCCATCTGAATCATTATTAATTATTTCATTATTTTTTAATGTAATACTAGCAGTTGTATTTGTTACATAAAATGAGTCTCCTTTATTTGTAATAATAGTACTATAAGATGATTCAAATGTTGCACTTCCCGTATCAGCATCTCCACTCATGGATTGATATAAAAATACATTCTTATATGTTGTAGAATTTCCATTTAATTTAGTATTACTATCCGTTAATGTACATGAATTTAATATAACACTATTTTTTCCTTCTATTACAACTCCTTCAGATGATTTAGACGTTAATGTAGCGTCACTTGCTGTAATAGTAGCTGTTGAATATATAGCAGGTGAACCTTGTCCAGTAGTAGTATAAGTTCCCTTATTTACTGTTACAGTCCCTCCTCCTCTATCACTTCTTATTGCTGCACTAGAAGTACCTGATGTATTTACATTTAAATTTGTTGCATTAGTAATCCCACCTCCTGTAGTCATAATTCCACCAGCATTATCCGCTACTGTAGTAATTGTTGAATCACTAATATTTATAGTAGTTCCATCACTTGATGAATTAGAAGTAGTAACACTACCGCCATAACTAAACACCCCATTAGCTCCACTACCTGTTGTGTTTACTATTACATTCTTAATTGTTAATTTAGATCCACTTTTGGCAATTATAGCTGAATTATTTCCATAAAAATTACTATTATCACCACCACTTGTGTCTCCACTTTTTTGAACAGTTATATTAGACAAAGTTACATCAATATTTCCACTTACTAAAATTGCATTTTCATCTTTTGTAGTAGAAGAGTATTCACCACTATCAATTTTAGTATCAGTAGTTATTTCTTTTGATCCAGAATATGAAACTGTATTATTTGATGAACCTCCATTATTAGGTATATTATTAGAACTGTTGCCAAAAAAATAATTATTAGTTATTATTCCTAAAACAAATGTAATAAAAATTGATAAAACTAAACAAAACAATATATATATAGCAATCTTATCTTTATTCATGAATGTTTCCCTAACACTTTTCTTATTAAATGATGACATTATAATAAAACATAATACTAATGATAATATTAAACTTTCAATTCCAAAAATCACATAGTATGAAGCACTCAATAATTTACTATTTGAATTGTTTTCGCTACTTGGCATACTAGGCATTTCTTGCATACCAGTATCTTGCATAGCCGAATTTTCCATATCCATAGTACTATATTTGTTTTTAGCATAAAACATAGTAAATATAATAGATGTCAAAATTAAAACTAATAGAAGTATTGACAAAATATTTTTAGTTTTTCTTTTCAAATTAATCATTCTCTTTTCTGAATAATATTATTATTCGTTTAAATTATAACACTCAAATAAAAAAAATTATATAATTTAAATAAATTACATAATTATTTCACATTATTTTTCGTTCAGAAGTTCTCTCAAAGACATATTTTTCTAAACAACAATTTAAGCCATTTATGTCTTTAGTTGTATTATTTTCTCCAGGAATAAATGATACAATGTCTAAATTTAAACCTTTTTTAATTATGTGATTTGCAATTTTATGATTAAGTAAGGTATCATCTGCATAATAAATTTTATCAGGATACATGATTCTTATAGCATCCACCATTTGAGTTTGCTTTCCTTCTGAAGAATCAATTACTTTTCCGAAATGATTCTTTTTTCTATCAGCATACTGTATACCAATAGTAATTCCTTCTGATTCTAAATTTGTTTTAAATGAATACAGCAACTTCATAACTTCTTCTAAATTATTAGAACTAATTAGAGAAAAATATAATGTATCCAAATTATCTATTTCTTTAATTCTTCTTAAATTATTACAAAATACTTTTATATTATTCTCTCTATCTTGTTTCCCTGTTAAAGTGCCAATTATGTCACAAAAAAATATTCCCTTCATTCTGCCATTTCTCCTTACGTACGTGTAATTATATCATAATTTATAGCTAATAACATAAATTTTTGCACTAAACTTCATTTAATTGGTCTAAACAATATATGTAGTTTCAATTATTACTATCTTTGAACCACTGCATTATTTTCACTTTTAATGATATCAATAGCATTCATAAAATTTTGCTTCGTTGCTTCTGTAGTTAAATATGGTAATATTTCTTGATAATTATTTAATATATATTCATCAT
>CAZDPZ010000005.1:0-11951 GCA_964507635.1 uncultured Clostridium sp. | reverse complement strand
TCTGTAGTTAAATATGGTAATATTTCTTGATAATTATTTAATATATATTCATCATTATTATTTCCAATAAACATTGACGCTAAATCTCTTTCTGATTGATCCATTATATTACCTTCAATTTCTAAATTTCCTTTATAATCATCAATTTTGCCTTTTGGTTTTACCATTACTGTTGTGTTTTCAAATACACTTGTCCCTTGATTTATAATAATCTTGTCAATAAAATATATTTTTTCTAAATTTAACATAAAGTCTTCAAAAGACCGTGCTTTATATGGCATAGTATCATATAACTGATTTAGTTTTTCTCTAGCATCTTCTCTATATCCTAAAGATAAAAATTGTGGTAATGTAATTCCCATCGTTTTACATAAAAGCATAACAATATCACCATTATACTGATATTGATCAAGTGGACTATAAACAGTACGATTATTTTGACCTCTTACAGCAGAATTTTGGTATGAATAATGAATATTTGAATCATATCCAGCAGAAACATGATATAGTATTTCTGCTGTATACTGAGTTGCACCTTCTACCAAAAACATACCAGTTTTATCATTAGAAAACGAACATTTTTCTACCCCATTAAGTTCTCTTGTTTGAAGAGCATGAGTTAATTCATGAAAGAAATACATTTTATTTACTTCGTATCCAGACCTACTATTCATGGTTATTTCTTTATGTTCTGTTCTTCCATGAATTCCACCTATGTCTTTTTCTTTTACACATTTTAATAAAGAAGGTATTGTTTGTGCCAATTTAACAGGATCTAACATTAAAGAATCTTTTACTTCATCTATAGAATCTATATAGTCAGCTATTAACATTATATATTTATCAGAAATATCGCAGTTACCATTTCTAACAATATTTTTTATAGTGTCATATATTCCACTCTCAATTAGTTCCTTTTCTCTTTGATACCTATTATTTGCCATTTTACCTATCCTCATATTAATATTATCATAAATATAAATATTGTACAATTTATGTAAAAAAAACATATTTTTTTTGCTTCATTTACTCAAAATCATCTTCTTTAATTTCATAATAATAAAGATAATTTGCTTTAATTATAGTAAACAATGTCTTATGTTTATAAGATGTTAATAGTATTGGGGAATTAATTTCTTGTTCAATATCTACTAAGTCATTGAATTCTAATACTTTCATCTTTTTAAGTTTTGAATCTACTGGTAATTTTTCTATTCTAACAATTATTTCTTCATATTTACTAAATATTTCTTTTAATCTTTTATTGTATAAATCTTTAGATGTTGTTCTTTTTTTCTTTATTACTAAACTTACTATTAGCAATCCTATTCCAATTATAAATAATACATATCCTAATCTATGCATAGATTTATTAATAACTAAAATATTATTGTTTATAATATTAATACTCTTTTGAGTAGATGGATCTTTTTCAGTAGTAATCGAAAATGTTTTATCCATAAGAGGAATTATTATTCTCATAACTTTATAATTTTGTAAATCTGTATCAATAGTAATATCATTTCCTTCATCATCATACATATTATTTATCGATATTTTTACATCTATTTGTGCATATCCATTAACTCTTATTCCATAAGTCCTTTGATATTTTAGTAGAGTATCTCTAGATGTGGCATAGTCAAAATCAAAACTATCTTTTATAGTAAAATCTGTGTTTTTACTCTTTGTTTCAGAAATTGGAGTACCTAAATCAACTGCCCTTTCCCATATGACAGAATTATTATTAGAAGTATCTTCAGCTATGAGCTTACTATCAAGAGCAATAGTATAGTTTACACTGTATGCTTTAGAAAGAGATAAAGAATATATAATATCAAAATCTATCATGTTAGCTATATCTGAAACATATACTTCTTTATTTTCTAAATATTCAGGTTTATAAAATAAATTATCTTCATTAAATACTTTATTAGATTGTACTATATCTGATTTATAATTTAAAACTGTTGTTTTAGCATTTTTTAATGGTGAAAATGTACTAATAATTATTATTAATGATACAAATAACCATATACAACTAGCGTATATGTAAACTATTGATTTTATTCTTCTTTTTTTAATCTTACTTTCCATTTTATCTCCTAATTATTTAATAATGTATATAACCATATGGACGGATATCCTAAGCCATTCATAATATACTTTACTCTTCCTATTATCTTATCTTGTGAAACTTTAAATACATCTACAGTATTAACGTTATCTCCTTTAGTAGTAAAATAAATTTTCCCATTTTTATTTTCTATATTTACTACCCTATGCATTATTATTTTATTACTTTCATTAATATAACAGATTATATCATTTTGTTCAAGAACACTTGCATTTTCAATCTTCTCATAAACTACCAAATCACCTTTTTTATAAGTCGGATACATACTATTTGAAGCTACCGCTATAGGAAACAATATTAAACTTTCCAATTATAAAAAGCATTATAAAAATATAAATAATTAATAACGGAACAAAGAGTATCCTACTATGTCTAGTCTTTGTTGATGATTTCCTTACACTATCATTATAATATAAATAATGATGAATAGTCAAATATACTAACACAGAATAAACTATATTATATACTCCATAAACAAACCAATCCATATATGGTGCTAAAGGAATGATATAGGGTATTATTGAAATTGGTAACATTACTAACATAGTAGTTTTCAAGTCACCATTTTTAGAAATATAATTAGCAAGAAGCCCAAAAGATAATATCGAAATAAGAGATGAAGAAATATATTTAAATAATAAAATGTTACTTCCCAAATTGGTTAATGATGAAAAATCCATATATGCCATAACAAATATAATATAAACTAAGATATAACATAATTTAGTACTATTTTGCTTTATACAATTATATCTACAATATTCTTGTATAATTCTAACAACACAAATTAAAACTAAGTTTGATACTATTCCCCCTATAGTAAAGTTCAAAGGACTTTTCATAAATCCAAAAATAAATCCTGATAAATAATATACAATATAATATAATAAATTATAAATTAGTAATATCTTAAATACATTTGTTTTAAATATATTTCTATAATAAGTATTCTTACTCATCATATAAACAAATATTCCAATAATAATCCAAAAAACTAATTCTATATAATTGTTATATTTTAAGATAAAATTATTCTTACAAAAAATACACATTATTATTTCAAATGTTAACATTATAAATAATAATAAATATGTTTTTTTGTTTTTTATCTCCATTATTGAATAATATCTCCTAATACATATGAATTATTTTCATATGTAGCACTTATATTTGATTTTAAATGTAAAACTGGTCTTACTGAACTATTATATGTTGCATCTTTTGAATATACTAACTTACCAGTAGTATCTTGTATAAAAACTTTAGTAGGATTAGTATAATCTCTACCATTAAGTAAAAACCAATCAACATTTAATATAGTCATCCAGTTTGATGAAGAGCAAGTACTACTATCATATGACGTATGACAAGCACTTTCCGTTGAAGATAAAACATAATCCGAAATATTAGCTAGTCCAATATTAGATTCATCTATAAGAAATGCAATTTCCTTTGCTTGTAGTCTACTTACTTCCATATCAGCAGCAACAGTTGAAACTAACCCTGATTTGATAGAAAATGTTGTTAATTGATTTCTAGCATTTGAAGGTAAATCAACATAATAAATAGTATCTAAATATAATTTTACTAAACTATCAGCATCTACACTTTTGCTATAATAAGACGACATTCCATACGCATTACAACCTTTTTTAGTAGCATTACAATATGAGTTTGATAATGTACTATCTACTGGTCTTCTACCCATACTATCAAAGATAACATCACCAGTAGATAAAGTATAATTTGTTACCGAATATGTTGTCCAAAAATTAATACTATTTGTTGTTGTCAAATCACTACTTAGACATGCATCCTTTATAATTCTAACACTTCCATCTGGTTCAATTGAAATAATTCTCCATGTTTCATTATTAAAAGTAATATTATTATTCACATTAGAACCACTAAAATAATATCTAGTTAAATTTGAATTAATTGGATCAACTTGTGAATATAAACCATCTCCAGTAGTTACTATAGACTCATTATTTAGAATTAATGTACTCAATTTAGCCAAATCATTGTCTTGAATTATTCCTTGAGCATTAAAATTTAAATCTACATTTAATAGTGCATATCCCACTGACAAAACAGCAATAACTATTATTGCTGCTATAATAATCAAATAAACATTTATTTTATTATTTTTCATAGTTCACTAACTATGAAACTTGTTCATAATTTAAACTTAATGTATATTTAGCAGTAGCATTAGCTGGAGATTGTGTATCTGCTACATATTCAAATTTTATTGTTAAATAATTAATTCCTGTATATTTACTTATAGTACTTACAGATGAATCTGGTGTGAAACTAGTGTCAATGGTAGATGCTTCTTCTCCTCTTTTAGAACCAGAAGTGTATACACTGCCATCCACAGTATTTTTTAAAGAATAAGAAATCTTAATATTAGCATCATTACTACCAGGTACTGTAGCTGCAGAAACTAAACTAATAGTTTTTAAATATGCATCTAAATTTCCAGTATTAAGTATTTTAATAGTATATAATACATAATCACCTGGAGTTGTAAAAGTTGAATCCAAAGTAGCACTTAATTTATCTGAAGATACAATTAATGATTATGTTACCCCAGTAGATATGTATGATTCTGTTATTGTACCTTCTTCAAATTTAACTGAAAAATTATCAGATACTGTACCAGTAGCATTTATGGGTAATTCCTGTGAAGATACAGCAAATCCTACAGCCATAATTAACATTATAACTACTAACCCTCCTATTAAAAAATTCTTTCCATCTTTTTTACGTTCCATTTTAATACATCCTACTTTATTATTTATAATATTAGTTTATCAAATTTAAAATAATATTTCAATACTTGAATTATTATAAGACAATACTTAGTAAAGTATTAAACTATTTGTTAAATTGATATAAATGTTTATTTATGTTAAAATACATCATGAGGTAACGTAAATGAAGGTATTATACATTATTATACTATCAGTTATTTTTATTATATTAGTTATAGGAATATATTTCTTTAATTATTCTACTAATCCAAAATTTTCATTAAAGAAATTATTCAAAAAGAAAAGCATGCTTTTTTTATCCGATAATAATTCTATTAAATGGTTTAATAATACCACTCATAAAGATATATATTTAAAATCATTTGATAAATTAAAATTACATTCATATGAAATTAAAAATAAATCTAATACTTGGATTATTATGGTTCATGGATATACAAATAATGGATTAGAAATACTTTCAATTGCACAAAAATTTTATAATGAAGGATATAGTTTATTAATTATTGATCAAAGAGCTCACGGAAAAAGTAAGGGAATATATTCAACACAAGGATACAATGAAAGAAAAGATTTAATTAGTTGGATAAAATATTTAAACAGAAAAAAGAAAACAAAAATAATATTATATGGTATTTCTATGGGAGCAACTGTAGTTATGAGAACAACTTCTCTACCCTTACCTAAAAATGTTACTTGTGCTATAGAAGATTGTGGATTTATATCTAATTATAATCAATATTATGAACAACTTTCTTTTAGACATTTACCTGCTAAAATAATTATTTTTTCTTCTAATATAGTTTCTATTATATTAAAGAAGTTCAATATTTATAAATTTGATCCATATAAAGAACTTGAAAAAGGTACAATACCAATGCTTTTTATACATGGTAAAAGTGATAAATTAGTTAAACCATATAATGCTATAGAATCATATAAAATTTATAAAGGTAAAAAAGAAATACTATTAATTGATGATGCTAAACATATGAAGTCTTCTATTGTTAATCCAGAAATATATTATTCTACTATATTTAAATTTATAAACAAATATAATAAAATAAAAACCAATTATAAACAATAATTAGTTTTTATTTTACATTATTCTATCTTCTTTACAATATCTTTAACATTTTTCTTAAATACTACTAAATCTATAAAAACAGAAATAGAATAAGCAATTAATAATATTCCTAAATAAGTTGTTAATACAGTAGCTCCTAATTTTGTATTAATAATCATTATTATTCCACAAATAATACCTAAAATAGACATTAAAATAGTTAAAACCCAATAAGAATAATCAATTGATTTTAATATTAATGAAATCCTAACACTATAAAATGCGTTAATAATCATCCAAATACCAACCATTATTGGAACTATAACAGATAAACTTTCAGGATAAATGAATATTACTATTCCTAATAACATGGATAATAAACCTGTTACAAAAAAGGAAGATGCAAATAAAGAAGTGCTTTTATCAATTAATAAATATGCACCTACAATAATTAAAGTACAAGCAATAGAATAGCTAAAAAACTTCATACTAAAATTAGGGAATACTAATATAATTATTCCTAATATTAAAAATAACACACAAGTAACCATAGCTAAATTAATATATTTTTTAAATGTTTTTATCATATTTTCACCTCCCTTCAAATCAATTTAATAATTTTAAAATTGAATCATATAAATAAGGCTTCATCTCTTCTATAGATAAAGGTTGTTTATTAATTATAGCAGAAAAACAAACAGAAGAAGTCAATTCTACTATCATATATAATACAATATTTGGATCTTTAATATTTGGTCTTTCTTCTTTGATTTTATTAACAAAATACTCTTTTGATTTAATTTCATTATTACTTAAAATACTATGTAACTCACTACTATATAATCCTAAAGTTAAATTCTTAGAAATAAACTTTAATATTAATTTATTTTTACATAGCTCTTTTATAATATTATCTGTCATAACTAATATTTGATCATCTAAAGTAGTATGTATATTCATATCTATATTTGTAAAGGCATTGTCAAATATTTTTACACTTTGTCTTATTATTAATTCATTTTGAATCTCATATTTATTTTTAAAATATAAATAAAAAGTTCCTTTGGCTATAGATGCCCTATCAACAATATCTTGAATACTAGTATCATTTATACCTTTTTCTAAGAATAAACTCATAGCTGAATCTAATATTCTACTTTTTTTTGATTCTTTTTTAAGTTTTATTTTATTAATATACTCCATATATATCTCTTTCATATACATTATAACTCAAAAATGACTATTGGTCAATATTATTATTATATTTTTATAAAATTAAATACGTGATATAATATATATGGAGATGTTTATATGTTTAATACTGATAATTTTTTACAAAATTTTAACGAAAAAGATAAAACTATTTTAAAAACATTTTTTGATAATCTTAATAATAATATTAATTTAAATAAAAAAGATACTAAACTATTTAATGAAGATTTTGAAAAAGCAATTTTATATTATTATAATAAAAAAATGAATATTGAAAGTATCTTAAAACTATTATCTATAAATAACATAGGATCATGTTATAAAGTATTAGATAATAATTGGTTTGCTCTAGATAATGCTGCTAAAATATACCCATTATCAATGAAAGAAAGTTGGATGAGTGTATTTAGAGTATCATGCTATTTAAAAGAAAATATAATACCGGAAATATTTCAAATCGCTTTATCTTTTACATTAAAAAGATTTCCAACATTTAGAACTTCAGTAAGAAAAGGATTCTTTTGGCACTATATGGAAGAAAATAAAAAAAGATTTCAAGTATATGAGGATAAAAAATTACCATGTTCTTATATCAATGTTTCTAACGTAGGCAAGCAACCTTTTAAAGCACTATATTATAAAAATAGAATAAGTATAGAATATTTTCATATTTTAACAGATGGATATGGCGCCATAGTTTTTATTTCAACACTTGTATCAGTATATTTAAAATTATTAGAAAAAGAAATAAGCCATAATGAAATGGTACTAAATATTAATAATAAATATACATGTGAAGAAGTAAAAGATGAATTTATAAATAAAAAAGCAAAATTAAAAAGTAAAAGTTTAATGGAAAGTAAAGCATTACAAGTAGATGGGAAATTATCAAATATAAGACCTTGTCAAATATTACATTTTGATATTAATATAAAACAACTAAAAGAATTATCCACAAAATATAATTGTACAATTACACAATTATTACTATCTTTTATTTTTATGAGTCTTTCATATTCAACATCAAGCAATGGTAATATAAAGGTTCAAATACCAGTTAATATGAGAAAATATTATCCATCAAAAACAATTAGAAATTTCTCATTATATATAATGATTAGTATTAAAAGAAATAAAATAACTTCGTTAGAAGAAGTATTAGATGAAATAAAATTACAAATGAAAGAAAAGAATAATAAAGAATATTTAGATGGAATAATGAATTATATAAATAAATTACTTAACTCAATTAGAATAATTCCACTATTTATTAAAAGACCTATAGCAAGAATAATATATGGATATGCAGGAGATAAATCAATAACTTCAGTATTGTCAAATTTAGGTACTATTAATATTCCAGATAATATGAAACAATATATAAATAAAATGGACTTTGTTTTAGGAACTGGGATAACAAATAAAGTATTGTTTTCTTCATTAACAGTAAATGATATATTAACATTATCAATAAGTAAATTTACAACAAATACTTCAGTAGAAAATAATCTTTATAATTTATTAAAGCAATATAATATAAAAGTAAATGTACATGGAAGTGAATTATATGAAAATAGAAAATGATTATCCTAAAATTAAAAAAAGTGTTAATAAATTCTTAATATTTAGAAAAGTTATTCTAATAATATTTTTAATTTCAATAGTATCTAGTACTATAATAAATCTTTCTATTGGTGGAAAAATGTGGATGTTGTATGTTATAGGAGGAGAAATAATATTTTACTTTGCTTTTTTAAATAAACCTTTAATAGACAATACTCTAGTAAAAAGAATAACTATTATTGTACTTATTTCATGTGCATACTTATATTTAATAAATATTATTGAAGATGAGCATTGGTCATATTTCGTAATTAACATTATATGTTTTAGCTTAATAATTATACAATTGATTCTATTATTAATAGAAAGAAAACTACAAAATGGAAAGTTTATTCCTATATTTGTATGTTCTATTTGTTCAGTTATATTCTGTTTACTTGCTGTAACAAAAGTGGTGAAAATAAATTGGCCAATAATAGTACTAGGTTCATTAGGATTATTTGTATTATTAATATTATTTATATTTTATAGAAAACTAATTATAAACGAATTAAAAAGGTATTATAGTTTAAAATAACTATTCATTTATTATTTCAATTACTTTCTTTTTAGCGTCATTTGCTTCAGGAATTGGAAACAATGTAAAATCATGATTCATATTATTATATTCATAATAATTAAATACTACATTTTCCTGTTTTAAAATATTTTTAAGTTTTCTTGCATCACTTAATAATAATTCATGAGTGCCTATAAATATTGTAATTTCATTTAAACCTTTATATTCACCATTAATAGGACTAATCATCCAATTATTTCTATCTTCATTTCCTGCCCATAGCATTCCAGCTTTTATTAAAGCATTCTTTGATAAAAAAGGATCTACTTTTTCAAGTGATTTAATATCTTTATTTTTCATAGTTACATCTATCCAAGGAGAAAATAATATTATTTTGTTTGGATTAATACATTTATTATTTCTTAACATCATAGATAAAACTAATGCAAATCCACCTCCTGCAGAATCTCCCATTAATATAACATCATCACCATCTTTAAATATTTTATTATATAATTCATAAATTAAATTAATAGAATATTTGTAATTATACTTGGGAGCTTTAGGATATATAGGCATAATTATCTCTATATCCATTTGTTTTGCCAAATCATCTAAAAATTTATAATGAAAAAATAATGGATTTTCAATATAACTTCCTCCATGTAAATAAAATATTTTCTTTAATTTCTTATTTTTATTAAAAATACAATATGTCATATCATTGTGTTTAAGAACTTCAATTTTACATCTAAACTTATATTTAGGTAAACTATAATCTTCGCTATCATTTTTAAGTAGCTTTTCAATATGTTTATCAAATATTTTTTCATTTGACACTATTGTTTTATATTTAGAAAACTTTACACCATTTTCAATTATATTACTTCTTATACTCCTCTTTTCATATATAACAACATATAAATAATAACCAACTATAATAACAAGTAATATAATTTTAATAATGATATCCGAATTCATCCTATACTCCAATCTATTTTATTGTTATTTAACGCTATGCTTTTTAATTTTTTTTTCATTAAGATTCTTGCTTTTTTCTTTTTTGTTATCTTTTAACTTTTCATTATTCCGTTTATTATTAGTACTATGCTTTTTATCTTCCACTTTTCCTAAAAATTTATCTAATGTATCAGTGGCTACCAAATAATTAAAAAAATTATCATTATTATTCATATATCCTCTTCTTTCATATTATATCATGTAAAATATTACATTTCCAGTTTTTGTTTTATAATAAAATGTGCTATTATAATATAGTAGAAAGGAAATAAATAAAATGAGTTTTAATTTTGATACAATGTCATTAGTAACATTATTAATAGGATTAGCATTATGTTTCTGTGGATTTAGATTAAGAAAAGTAGGAATAGCAATAATATGGTTTATAGTAGGATACACTATTTCTAAATCTTTGATTGCATCTTATGTAAGTGATACTCTTACACTAAATGGAATATCTATTGGTATTGGAGTAATACTAGGCGTATGTGGATATAGTTTAGAAAAAATAGGAGTATACGTTGCTGTAGGATTAATGACATTTAAATTCGTTTATAGTTTACTCACATACAGTCAATTAATAAATATAATTATAGCAGTTGTATGTGGAATAATATTAGCAAGCATTGCCATTAAATTTATTAAACCTATTACAATTATAGTTACTGCTCTAGGAGGAAGCTCACTATTTATAGATGGATTAAAATCAATGCTAAATGGACCTTCTAGTAAAGTATTTTTAATAGTTGAAATAATATGTATTGTTTTAGGAATTATATATCAATTTAATGCTAATAAAGGTAGTGATTAATCACTATTTTTTTTACTAATTATTTTTTCATAATTAAAATTTAAATCATATGCAAATAATATTAATTTCTTTGATGTATCCGTTCTCATATAATTAAGTTTAATAACAGGATACTTTAATCTTACTCTATCAAGACCATCTGAATCTTTTAAAATTTGATACATCCTTTTACATTTTTCTAAATCAATAATATTATTTTTTTTGGCTATCTTTTCAAAATCCGAATCTGGAATACTATGACAAGTGACAATAGTTTTTAAATAATTCATGTCTTCTTCTGTATATATATTATTTAGAAAATATAATTTCTTAGAACTCTCAAATCCATGGGCTTTATCTTCATTATCATCTTGTCTTCCTATGTCATGATATTTAGTTGCTTCTAATATTAATTCAAAATCATGCGTATTAATTTTTTCGATTGAAGATATTATATATGCAAATAAAGATACTCTAATATTATGATTAATACCATGAGTATGACTACTATATAATATACTAGTATTGAAATTTTTCATTATTTTTATATAAGTATCTCTTAAGTATGATGTATCAATTATATTTGAAATAGTATCTATATCATACTGATTTATATTTAATTCTTTTAATTCTTCACTTGCTTCTAAATAATATTTATTTTTCTTATCATCATTATATTTAATAAAATTTGAATTGTTTAAATGTTTAATATACTTCATATATTCCTCCATGCTCTATTTAAACATTATAACACATAATAAAAGTAAGAATGAGTTAAATTTAAGTTTATTATAATTTTGTAATTATTGCTCTCTTCAGGGGGC
>CAZDPZ010000004.1:0-27185 GCA_964507635.1 uncultured Clostridium sp. | reverse complement strand
TTAAAATTATATCCTTTTACATAAGGAATTATTGTATTTCCTTCGACTACAAATGCTTTTTTAGCTATGTCTAATATTGCTTCATCACTTTTTGAATCACTATAAGATTCATTAACTATTGCATTTGGTACAGTTAAGGCTAATCTTTTTAATTTTTCTTCTTTTTTGCAATTTTTCCCAATGATATATCCAGAATTATCAGTTTTAGTAGCAATACATTTCACTCCTAATTTATTACAAAATACTTTTATCCATAATTCATAAGATGCACTTAGTATAATATCTGTATTACTTTTTTGTGTGATATACCATTTCTTTATTTTATACATATGTGAGTTTACAAAACCAATAATATAAGAGTCTAAATCTTTAATTTGAAATAAAAACATAAGCATATTCTCTTTTACTTTTTCAAATTCAATTTTTCCTTCTTTATATTCTTTATTAAGTTTTCTCGCTTTTAATAAACAATTAATGACTTTAAACGGATATTTTTTTAATGAATAAGTTATTATATCCTTACATGAATCACCATCATAAATTGTATCATCAAAATCATATATATTCATATCACACCTACTTTTATAATTGATCTCTCATAAATTTTTCATATTTTTCCATTATTTTTTCTGGCTTACCATCTTCTAATATTTTTCCATCGTGCAACCAAATTACCCTATCACAAAGTTCTACTAATGTAGTACTACTATGTGAAACAATAACTACCGTTCTATTTGAGTCATTTATTAATTCTTTCATTTTATTATAACTTTTTTCTTTAAAATGTATATCACCTACACTTAATACTTCATCAATAAGCATAATATCAGTTTCTAATATTGCAGTTATTGAAAATGCTAATTTAGAATACATTCCACTAGAATAACTTCTAACAGGCTTATATATAGCTTCTCCTAATTCTGAAAACTCGATAATATCATTTACCTTTGAAGATATTTCTTCTTTATTATATCCCAGTAACATACCAGATAAAAATATATTTTCATAACCCGTTAATTGTTTTTGAAAACCTACTCCAATAGACAAAAGTGATATTGAATTTCCATGTAGATCAATTTTTCCACTATCAGCAGAGAATATACCAGATATGGCTCTCAATAAAGTTGATTTTCCACTACCGTTTTTTCCACATATTCCTAAAATTTGTCCTTTTGGTATTTCAAAAGATACGCCCTTTATAGCTTTAAATAATTTTCCTGTTCCTTTACCTTTTAATCCAGTTTTCTTTAATGAAAAACGATTTAATTCTTTATAATACACGTGTAAATCTTCTACAGTAATTGCTATTTCTTTATTTTCAATTCTCATTATTTCATCACCTTTACATATGTATTTTCATATTTATATATTGTTTTAATACCTATCATAGATAATAAAATACCTACTATAAACCATAATAATGTCCAGTATCCAACTGGATGAGTCTGATATATCAAAACATTTCTTAAATTATAAATGAAATTTGCTATTGGATTAAAGTCTAATAATATGGTTCTATAATATACATTTGAAATCTTTGCTGATAGATCAAAGAAAATACCAGTCAAATAAAATACTAATCTCAATACAATATTAGTTAAATTTACTAAGTCTTCCACAAATACACCAAAATGCATGACTATTGCTGAGACTCCAAAAGTAAATACTATTGAAGTTAATACTATGGGAATAAACCATAAAACATTCCATGTAATCGGAACTTTATAAAAAATCATAAACAAGAATACCATTAAAAATGAAACTCCCATTTTAAATATATTAACAAACAATTTAACAAATAACAAAACAAACTTTGGCAAATATACTTTAGTTACGGTATCTCTATTATTTGATACTAATTTTACACTTGTTACTACCATTTTATTAAAAAAATTCCATATTGAAAGTCCTATAAATACAAATACAGGAAAATATTCAACTTTTGATTTAAACACAAGCACAGCAACAAATGTATAAATAAGCATAAAGCATAATGGTTCTAATATTAACCAAGCCCATCCTAAATATGAATTAATTATTTCCGCTTTTAATTCAGCTTTAGTAGCATATATAATATAATTCCAATATTTTTTCATATCTTTAAAAAATCTTTTCATACATTTTCCTCTCGTTTGTATAATTATTTTAACATTTTATTTATTATTTATCAATTTATTAATAAAATTGGCAATATCTATTGTATATGATACTTTTGGTTCACTAATATATTTATCCTTAAAATCTAACATTTTTTTATTATCTATTTTATTATTTTCTATTTCTTTTAGTAAATTATTTATATTATTAAATATTTTACCAGGTAAATCTGTGTCATAATTTAAATAAAAATCTCTTCCATTTATATAATTTTCTTTATCATAAGCATAAAAGTATATTGGCTTATTTAGAAGTATTAATTCAAATATTACAGCAGAATAATCTGTTATTATATAATCACTTACCATTCCCATTTCATAGGTATTATATTTAGTATCAATTAATACATTTTTGTTATCAAAACTATATTTAGTAAGTGGATGCAATTTCAAGATTAAATTATATTTTTTATAGTCAATTTTTTCTATTAATTCTTTTATATATTCATAATCATTATCATTTTTTCTAAATGTTGGAGCATACAATATATTCTTTTTCTTTTTTAATATTGGATAATCCTTATAAATACTTAACTTTACTTTGTTTATATTATTCTTATTTATTATGTTATCTAATCTAGGAAGTGGATATACTCTAAAGTATTTTTTATCATATCCAAATGCTTCACTAAATGGACCTATGCAATAATCACTACTAGCAAATATATAATCATAATGCCTATGCATTTTCATAATTTTATTTAGTACTTTGGAATCTATATTAATATTTTTACTTTCAGATTCTTTTTTACCTATTATGGATAATCCAAACTTTTTAAATGCTCCTAGCGCATGCCACATTTGAATAACTTTTAGAGTCTTTTTATGATTAAATAAACTAATAACCATACAATATGAATCAAGAATAACTACCTTAGATGTAGCTATATGATACATTTGTCTAAACATATGAAAAGTATATTTTAATTTATTATAAAAACCATTATCTAGTTTTTTACATAGATACACAATCTTAATATTTTCTTTCTCAAGTTCATTTCCTATCATAACAAAATCAATAGGCACTAGATTACTTTGTCTACTGATAAATGTTACTTTATTCTTAGTAGGAAATATTTTTATTATTGAATAAATTATATTTAAGAAAAATATTCCAATTTCTACAATTATTTTCATAGTTTCTCCCTGATAACTTATTTCTTAAAAATCATATTATATGTTTTCTTTGTTGAATTCCCATCACATGATGACATAAATTTTTTATTAAACTCTTTTCTTTCTTTATCCATCATGTCTTCACTTTTAATAGACTTAATTAACTCGTCCATATTAGTAGCTACTCTACCAAAAACATAGTCTTTAAATGGGTAATAAAGCCCTCTACCATTCTCATATTCTTTTAAATCATAAGCATAATACACTATTGGCTTATTAACTAATAAATAATCAAATATAACACTAGAATAGTCTGTTATTAATACATCTGTAACCATTAATAAATCATTTATATCTCTATATGATGAAAAATCATAATAAAAATCTTTATATTTTTTTAGTTTCTTACTAAAATTTTCAGCTTCTTTATTATAAAATAATGCTGGATGCCATTTAAATGCGAAAACATAATCTTTAGATAATTCTTTACGCATCTTATCTAAATCCAATTTATCATAATCATATGAAGCTACTACTGTACTATTTCCTCTATAAGTTGGAGCAAATAATATTACTTTTTTATTTTTTAATACTGGATACTCTTTATATATTTTGTCTTTTGTATCACTTACATATTTTTTATTAAAGAATACATCAGTTCTTGGATATCCTGTAGCACAAACATCTTCTTTTTTCATACCAAAACCTTCAGCATAACACCATCTTATATCTTCTGCTGTTACTATTGTTTTACTATAATTTCTATGAGTAAGATATTTTTTTAATCCACTAATTTTTTTATCACTTCTACTTAATCCAAATGTTTTAAACGCTCCTGGTCCATGCCATAATTGAACTATTTCTTGTCCTTTTTTTCTTTTCATAAAAGAAACAATTGAACAAAAATCATCAAGTAATATATACTTTGAAGTTCCTAGCATTTTTAATAAATATAAGTATTCACTAACTGATCTATTAACTTTTCTATCTTCTTTTAAACAATACACTTTTTCATAGTCATTAGAAGAAATATAATCATCCATTGATTTTAAATTTCCACCTAATTCTTTTCTAACATCTGATAAAAATAATACTCTATCTTTTTTTAATCTTGTAAAGAATCCTACAATTCTAACACTTATTAAAATAAATCCATATTTGATTTTATTTTTCATGCCTTATACTTCCCACTTCATTATTGTCTTGAATTCATTATTTATATCTCTATCAAATGCCTCATGTATATCTTTTATATCATGTACTACTATTTCATCTGAAATAATACTATTTAAGTATCCTAATACATCTTCATTATCTTGCATAAACTTAATAGCATTATCAAAGTCTTCATATCCACTTCTACTATTTCCTAATAATGTTAATCCTTTTTCTAAAACCATTCTTGTATTTATTGGTACATTATTTTCTGATACTCCCATAAGTGCTATAGAACCTTGAGGATTTATCATATCTATTATCTGATTTATTGCTTTTTCTGCATTAACTCCACCAACACATTCAAAAGCATGATCAACTTTAACATTATCAGGAATATTAGCTATTTGATAGCATCCATCTGCAAATTGAAAATAATGAAGTTTTTCACATCTATTTCCAAATACAAATATTTTAGCATTTGGAAATGTTTTTTTAAGAATTAATGATGTTACAAATCCTAAATTTCCATCTCCCCATACTCCGATGGTTTGTTTTTTTAAATGACTATAAGCTTCAAAATGCTCTAAAGCATTCATAGAAACACTTAATAATTCTAGTAGTACAGCTTCTCTTTCATCTATTTTATTATACTTAATGACTCTACTTCTATCAATACTTACTAGGCTTTGCATGAATCCATCATATCCGCTTGATTTAAATGCACTACTTCTTAAATAGTTTTCTTTAATAATATCGTCTGTTTCTCTAGGAGTATTAGGTATTAATACAACTTTATCCCCTACTTTAAATTCTCCTTTAGCATCATATACTATTCTACCAACTGATTCATGTATAAGTGCCATTGGTAACTTTTTAGCTAATGCTTCTGGACTTCTTCTACCTTGGTAATATCTTTGATCAGCCGCACATATTGATAAATAACTAGGTCTAACTATTACATTCTTATCACTTAATTTAATATTAACGAAGTCAGTCCTAATTTGTCTTGGAGAAAACAATCTATAAGACTGAACTATCATATTTCTACACCTTCACTTACTATAGCATTTGCTATTTTTAAGTCATATAATGTTGTTATTTTAACATTATATACTTCTCCTAATACAATTCCTACTTTATGTCCCTTTATAGAGAAAATCTTACAAGCATCAGTCAAAATGCTCTTTTCATCATTAGTTAATGAATCATATATTTCCATTAATTTTTGAATGTTAAAACTTTGTGGAGTTTGTCCTTGATAGCATTCGCTTCTAAGTGGAATACTACTAATAGTTTTTCCATCTTTTGATTCAACTATTGTATCTGTTGCAGGAATAATAGTATCTACTGCACTATATTTTTTAGCTAGTTTAATATTATCATCTAATATTCTTTGATTAACAAATGGTCTAACAGCATCATGCGTAACAACTATATCATCACTTCCTAAACCATAATTATCACGAATATATATGCATCCATTTAATACAGTTTCATTTCTAGAACTCCCTCCGGCAACTACTATTACTTTTTCACTATCTATATCATACTTTTTTAATAAATCTCCAGCATAACTCATCCATTCTTTAGGACAACATACCAATATTCTATTAAATTTAGGATTCATCATAAATTGTTCAATAGTATGCATAATAATTGGTTTATCCCCTAACATTAAAAATTGTTTTGGCATATCAGTATTACCCATTCTACTTCCTGATCCACCAGCTAATATTTCTCCATATATCATATTTTTCTCCTTCAATAACTATAACTTAATTATATCATCTTTAGAATAATTTAAATAGTCAATTACATATTTTTCATATTCTTTTTCTCTAATTAAAACCTTATCACATATATTATTTTCACAATTTAACATATCATCTTTTTGACCATTATATAAAAATATAATTTTATTATTTATTATATCTCTAATAAAAGATATAGATTTATCAAATGGATAATAATATTCTTCCTTATTCTTAGAAATAAGTATACTACTACTTTTAATAAAACATTTTTTATGTAGCTTACTACCATAAATAATAGTATCTTTTTCATTATTTTTATTATCTTTTTTTACATATATAATTTTATCAAATCTATTTTTAAAATTACTAGCATCTATATCCTCATAACATAATAATATTTTATTTTTTTTATTATAAAATAAATATTTTAATCTCCATAATAATTCTTTAGGATACTTTATAGTAATTATTGTTTTCTTAATAAATAGTGCAAAGTCATGAATGTTATAACATCTAAATACTATGCTATTTTTACCAATAACTATTTTTCTATTATTATAATTAATATACTTATTAATAATTCCATTTGAACTAAAATGTGTATTAAATTTAGTATTATTAACTTCAATAATAAATTTAATGCTTTCAATTTCTTTAACATTTAATTCACATTCAAATTTATATAATTTTATATTATATTCTTTAGAATAACATAGATAATTTGATTTAGTAATATTTATTTCTTTTATATTATCTTTGTTATAAATATATATTTTAGGTTTAACATATTCAAATATAGGACTGTATATTTCCCCTTTAATGATTAATTTATTATTTTTTATATAATATTTATATATTCTTATAGGTATAGATTTTTGACGAATAAATTCACTATCATTAATCATTATATTACATGAATCTTTTGTTATTTTAGCATCTATTTTATTACTACTTAATTTCATAATCAATAATTTATTAATATCTGAAATCTCTTTATCTTTTTTTACTAAAGATGTGTCAATTAAATTAACATTCTCTTTTAATAATTTAAATAATTCTTCATTGTTTCCACTCGTTAAAAGACTATACTCATTAATTCTCCATCTTAAAGTATTAATAAATAGCTCTTGAATATAAGGGTCTTTATTATATGCATTTAATATTTCATTATAATATTTATATGTATACATCATTACTTCTTTTTCATAGACAGTAGTATGATTAGCATTTCCTTCACGAATATTATAATAATATATTGCTTTATCACAATAACCTATTTTTTTTCTTTTCATAACTATTTCAGTAGAAAACTTCTCATCTTCTGAAAATCTTTGATTTGAATCAAAGAATACATCTAATCCATTCTTAATCATTATTCTACAAGTTGCTTGAATATATTCAGGATTCTTAATTAAGTCATATATTCCAGTTTTATTGAAATACTTTTTATTTCTAAAATGTTTATATATTTTCTTACCAACTACATTGTAACAACAATAAGAAACTAGATCTATATCATAATAATTTTTTTCAAAAAAAGAAAATAATTCTCCACATGTATTTAATGATATATAGTCATCACTATCAACAAATAAAATATATTTTCCTTTTGAATTTCTAATGCCCATATTTCTTGTATCACTTACACCTGTATTCTCTTTATCAATTAATTCAATATTTTTATACTTGCTTTTATATTCTTCAGATATTTGTTTACTGTTATCTTTAGATCCATCATTTAACAAAATTATTTGAATTTTACTACTATCATACTTTTGATTAACTAAAGAGTCTAAACATTTGCATAAGTATTCTTGTGTATTATATATTGGAACTATAATAGTTATATCATAATCATATTTTTTCATAATACTTATCTCCTAATAAAAATAGTATATCAAAAAAAATAGATACTTTCTATCTATTTTAGCTTTTTTATTTCATTATAAACTCTTTCACAATTCTTATCATCATGATATTTAAAGAATTTATCTATTCTTTTTAAATATTTTTTATCCATTTTACAATCATTTTTAATATATTCTATTATTTTATTTACAGTTATATCATAATCAGTAGTAACCTCACCAAATCCATCTACTTTATGATTAAAGTATCCTTTATCATAGAATTGATTCTCAAAAAAAGTGTCATGATCAAATTGCGAATAAATAAGTGGCTTTTTCAAATATGCAAAGTCAAATGTTACACTTGAATAATCACTCACTAATAGTTTTGAAGTCATAAACTCATGATTATAATTAATCTTACTTTCTATATCAACATAATCATTCTTTTTATAATCTTTTATTTGAGCTGAATGACTAGGATGTACAGTAAACTTCATTCTATAATTATATTTTTTTAAAGCTTCAATAATTCTTTCATCATTAATTAAATTATTATAAAAATTAAAATATTCGGAATTTTTAAAGTTACTATTATACTCTCTATTTTGTGTTCCGGAAGTTACTGAAAGCGTTAAATTACTTCTCCATGTTGGAAGAATAAGTATTTTATTTTCAAGTTTTTCTTTTTTAAATAATTTATCATATCTTGGTAATCCTGTTAACTTAACTTCATTTGAAGTATATCCATAATCAGGATTAACAATAGAGTCATATTCATTTAAAGCACTAGTTACAAACATATTTATATTCACTTTATATTTATTTAACCAATCAGATAAGTCATTGTTAATTATTCCATGCTGTAAAAATATATATTTGAATTTATAAATATCTGAAAATAATTTTTTTTGCTTTACAGTAACACTAGTAGTATATTTTTCACAATGTGAAGATACAATATATCTAGAGTTTAAAAATAAAATCATATATCTTAATGAACGATAATAAATTACATTTCCTATACTCTTTAATTTAGAAATATCTTTAGAATTAGAATTTATTACAAAATACACTTTAATATTTGGATCTTTAATTTTGCTCATATATTCAAAAAGTGCTTGACCGTTATCCCCAGCAACAGAATATCTATCTGATATAATCATAATATCTTTTTTTGTAATAAATGGTCTAGTAATAAAATAAATACTTCTAAGTAGAAATGCTTTTATTTTTCTTAATTTTAATAATTTAATTAATAATTTAATCTCTTTTTTAAAAGTATTTCTACTTTCTTCAATAACTATTTTATCATTCTTTACTGAAGCAATACGAGTATCACATTTATAATACATATTATCTTGCTCTGAAAGGTGAGAAAAATCCCCACATTCAATTGGTAAAGTAATCTTTTCACCATCTATATTACATATGAATGATACGCTTTTTAAATCTTTTAAATCAAGTTCAATTTTAAATGAAGGACACACTAAAATATTATCTATCATATTCTTACATTTAACAATTCTGTCCTCAGTTTTTAATTTAATCTCTTTTCCATTTAATAACATACAAAAATTATATTTATCGCTACTAATAATATCGTAATGCCCTTCTATTAATAATTTATTATTTTCATATGATGAAAAATCTATATAAGTTGTTAATGATCCTTTTATTAATGATTTTAATACTCCTACATCTAAATTATTTAATAGTTTGCTAGATCTTTTTATATTTTTATAATCGTATTTAATTAATAAATTAATATTTTTAATTAAAGAATTTGAAGTATGTTGTTCAATAAAATATTTATCATCTACCATATTAAATAATTTATATGTCATGTTTAAATATTCATTATACTTCTTTTCATCAAGAATTGATTTTAAAGATAAAATTGTTCTAAATTGATACTCATAGGCTATAAAATAAGAAAAATATGCTGAAAGTTGTAAAGAATTCTTTTTTATTTGTTCAAATCCATCAAGATATACTTTTTTTGTAGTATCAAAATACCATTCATCTTTCATATCTTTTACTTGTATTGCTGAAGTTTGACTTAATCTTTTTCTATAATTATGATATATTGAAGAAACTAAATACATGTTGTAACATTTTGATTCTATTAAATAATTTGTGATAAACAAAGAATCTTCACTATACTTAATACCACTATCAAAAGCAATATTTTTTATTAAACTTGATTTAAAAAAAGCAGATGTAACACTTAACTGAATGTTTTCATATTCATTAACACAATTAATTAATCTATCTCCTTTTAAATATTTATAATCTAAAGATGTGTATCCAGTAGATCTTTCAAAATATTTTTGTCTAAATGACACTATTGATACATTTTCATTATTTTCAAAAATATCATACGCCTTCTTTAATGCTTTTTTATTCCATGTATCATCAGAATCTAAAAAATTAACATATTTTCCTTCAATATGTTTTAATCCTTCATTTCTAGAAGATGAAACCCCTTGATTCTTTTGATCTATAAAAATAATGTTATTGGGATATGCTTCTTTATATTTTAGACATATTTTACCACTATTATCTTTAGACCCATCATTAACTATTATTAATTGAACATTTTTTTTAAAACCAATTGTTTGTTTTAATAATGATTCAATGGATTCACTTACGTATTCTTCAACGTTATAAACAGGCATTATTATGCTTATCTTGTACTTATAATTATTCATGTATTTCTCCTTTTATTTTTTTATTAAGAATGACAACATTTCTTCTTTATCTTTCTTTCCAAGTATTATATCATGTATTAGGTTTATTATTGGCATTTTTACACGTTTTTTTCTTACTAATTTATGAATTGACTTTAAAGTATACATTCCTTCTACAGTAGTATTATTTAAATATTCATCTATTTCACTTTGAGAAGAACCTTTACCTATTAAAAATCCAAAACTAAAATTTCTTGAATTTTTAGATGTACAGGTCATTAAAATATCACCAAATCCAGCAAATGATAAAATAGTTTTCTTTTTACCACCTAGAGCATGAATTAATTCTTTAATATCATTCATACTTTCTGTTAAAAATAAAGCTCTTGTTGAATCAGTTACGCCCATACCTTCTAACATACCAGAAGCTATAGCCATAACATTTTTTATACTAGCACATATTTCAACGCCTATAATATCTTTACTTCTTCTAAACTTGGTTTTATTATTTTCAAAGCATTTTCTTATTAATAATTCAGCCTTTTTACTTTTTGTAGCTAAAGCAAATCCAATAGGGACATCCTTAATCATATCTATTGCAAAAGTAGGACCTGAAATAATAGCGTATTTATTATGCAAATATAATTCAAATACATCATTTAAAAATAAACAAGTGTCTTGTTGTATTCCTTTTGTTGCTATTAAAACAATTTGATTTTTATCTAAATACTTGCTTGCACTTTTAATAGTACTTTCAAATGCAAAAGCAGGTACAGCTACAACTACTAGATCTGACTTTTTAATAGCAAAATCCATATCACAAGTAATATTTATTTCATCTGGTATTTTATAATCTTTAAGTTTTTTGACTTCTCTAGTACTTAATAGTTCATCTCTTTCTTCCGTACTATATGTCCACATAATTACATTATTTTTATTTCTAACTAAAATACTTGAAAGAGCAAAACCATAAGCACCACTCCCTAAAATACATATATTCATTTATTTATACTCCTAACTTACATATAGAATTATATTATAAAAAATTAGTAATTACAACAATTATCGCCTTTTTAGTACCCAATTATATATGGATCATTTTGTGTTCCGCTTCCACCTGTTACATAAATACTTTGCTTAAGATGAACAATTGATCGTTGCCCATATGTAAGGACAGTTGCAGTACTCGTTATATATCTACCATAACTTCCCCACATTAATATTCCATTTGAACTATAAGCACTTCCAAACCAGTAGAGTCCGCCGTTGTCAAATAAATCGTTGTTGTATCCACAAGATTTTATGCTATATTCATTATAACAAATATCTCCTGTTGAATTTTCAGTTTCTGTATCATAACCGCATAATCTTTTTCCATTATTAAATAATTGTAAAGTCATCTGATAATAATCCGTTCCTTTTAGTGCCCATGTATTATAATTATTACCTGCTATATTATATGTCGTTTGACATCCTCCACCATACGCATAATTGGCATTACAATACTTTATTGCTTCTGTGTTTAAATTCGTTATAGTTGATGATGAATCATTCTCTATGCTATTTATACAAGAAGAACTACCAGCATTCACTATATAAGGTTCCAAGATATTATCCGAATTACTGTCTAAATAATAAGCAATCCTCCAACCATTAGTGTAGTATTTATATAGTGAATTTTGACAATATCCCATTGATGAAGATGATGAATAGTTTGCATTCATCCCCTTACATTGTGAATTAAAAACTGTATCTAATGAAGTATTTGAAGTGCTTGTACATCCATTATTTCCTTCATATAATACATAATCCCCTATTTTTGCTATTTGTGAAAGCAGTGGCTTACTTTTTGCTGTTGATACGCAAATATTTGTCCCTGAATAATTAGTAATATCTAATTTTTTATTTAAAGAATCATAAGAAACTGAAGCACCACCCGTACAATTAAAATCTGTTATATAATATGATTCTGTTGTTGGAGAAGCAGTAGTACTTTTAAAATTTAAATATGATAATACATCACCTAAAACAGTTATCTGAGTATATCCGTCCGATACTATTACATTATCTAATCCATTTATATTGTATCCCAAAAACAATTTTATATTTATAGTTATATTTGAAGAACTTTTATTAATAATTGATAAAGTTAAAGTTTTTGTTCCAAGAGGAGATGATAATCCGCTAGGTTCATCACCTCTACTATAAACTATTAAGTTGCTATTTGTTTCATAAGCTAATTTATAATATGTATTTACCGTATCTAAAGAGTTTAATTCTACAATTATTGTACTTGTACCTGGTGAAACAATATAGTTATTTGTTGCAGTACCATTTATGTTCATAGTATAAGAAAGAGAATTTATCATCATTTGAGTTACTTCATAATCTCCTGTAGAAAAAGTAAATGTTGAATAAGATATAGCAAGAGAAAAGCAAACTAAAATTAGTATCAATGACACTAATATATACTTTTTAGATATATTGCTTACTATTCTTAAAATTTGCATAAAATGATTTTATCATTAAAATTAATTATTATCAATTATTTTTCTTGCGACTTCTGTCAAATATTATATCTGTTTTAAGAATTAGAAATAATACAATGAATAATAATATTACATAACAGACTATTACTTCTGTATTATGCCCTAAAGCATAAAAAACAGTGGTAACAGAGAACATTATATTAATGGCATATATAACTAATAATGAACTTTTTTTTGACATTCTTTTCATTAATTGATGATGAATATGTTCTTTATCCGCATGGTCTATTTTTTGACCTTTTAGTTTACGTCTAATGATTGCAAATAAAGTGTCCATTATTGGTATAGCAAGTATTAATAATGGTACTATTAATGACGTAAGAGTTGTCGTTTTAAATCCAAGTAAACAAATAACCGAAATCATCATTCCCAAGAATGTACTTCCTGCATCTCCTTGATATATCTTAGCTGGAGGAAAATTATGAACTAAATATCCTAAAGTACTTCCTAACATTATTAATGAAAGTATTATATCAAGTCCTCCAAACTTATTTAGTAGTAGCCCTATTACAGCAATAGTTAAAAAATATATAGAAGAAATTCCAGCACACAATCCATCCATTCCATCTATTAAATTAATAGCATTCGTAATAGCTACAATTACAAGCATTGATATAAATGGACTAAATACTCCAAAACTAATTTTTAAACCTAGAAATGTTACTTTTGTTACTTCAAGTCCTCCATAAAATACTATTATTGCAGCACATACTAATTGAACTAATACTTTATACTTATTTGGCATTGGTTTACTGCTTTTAGTCATATCATCAAAAAGACCAAGTAATAGTATTAAAAATGAAGCTATAAGTATAGAAATCATTAAATCGTTTTTAGGTGCGAATAACATATATCCAATAAGAAAAGCTATATATATACCAAGACCTCCTAATAATGGAATTGGTTTAGTATGTGTTTTATGTAAATCTTTTCTATTAGGATCTGGTTTATCCATTATATCCAAATAAATAGCAACTTTTTTCATAAAATATACAAGTATTAAAGAGGCTAAAAAGCATACGCTAACTATTAAAAATATATTATGTCCATTAACTACATATTGCATAAAACACTTCCTTTTTTCAATAATTATTATAAAACAAAAATAATAATAATGCTACTATTAATTATTTTTGTGTTAATAATGTAAAATTATTACATTAATAGTGAAAAAAATATTATTTTTTGATATACTAACTGTATAATAAAAAGAATGAGTAAGGAGTAAGCATGAAAAAAGTTTTAAATACATTATTACTAATACTATGTTTTTTGTGTGTACCTTTATCTGCAAAGGCTAGTTTAAATGCCGTTGTTAATGGAAATGATGTACGTATAAGATCTGGTGCTGGAACAAATAATTCCATAGTGGCTACAGTTAATAGTAATACATCTATTAGTGTTGTTGATAAAACATTATATAGTGGAACTGGTTGTAGTGCTAAATGGTATAAAATAACTTATAATGATTCTGATGCATACATTTGTAGTACGTATGTTACTTTTATTACATCTTCATATAGTGGAATAAATGTTGTAGACTGGATTTCTAGAGTAAATGGTAACAACGTAGCAGTAAGAAAAACTGCTAATGCTAGTTCTAGTAAAGTTGATACACTATCTTTAGGAGTGAACGTAACTATATTAGATACTGTAAATGGTGGAACATCTGGGTGTTCTGGTGGAAAGTGGTATAAAATAAAATACTATATTGATAGTAGTGGTTATATATGTAAAAACTATGTAACCATTAAAAGCGAAATCACTTCTACTAATAGTGATTACTCACAAGTATTAAAAGATGCTGGATTCCCAGAAAGTTATTATCCATATTTAACTTACCTACATAATAAATATCCTGCTTGGGTATTTAAAGCTGACAATACTGGACTTGACTTTTCATATTCTGTTAGCTCAGAAGGTGGAAAATGTTATATGCAAACTACAAATGATAATTATAGAACATCTACTAAACCATCTGAAGGATCATCTTGGTTTAAAATTAATAGTGGAGTTATAGCATTTTATATGGACCCTCGTAATTGGCTTAATGAAAGCAGAATATTTATGTTTGAAAAGTTAACTTATGCGAATGAGCTCGAATCAAGTTATCCTGCACTTGTTAAAGCAATTTTTGGGAGTGGAACCCTATCTCAAGACAAATACACTACTCCAATGCTAACAGCAGGTAAAAAGTATTTAATTAGTCCTGTTCACATAGCTTCTCGTATTAGATTAGAAGTTGGTGCTAATGGAAATGATTCCACTAATGGTAAATCATTCACATGGCTTGGAAAAACTTATAGTGGTTATTATAATTTTTTCAATATAGGCGCTTACGAAGTTACAATAGATGGAGTATCTTATTCGGCTATTACAAGAGGTCTTGCATGTGCTCGTGATAATGGATGGGATAATATTGAAACTGCAATAATAGAAGGAAGTTCATTCCTAGCAAATGCATATGTAACAAAAGGACAAGAAACAATATATTATCAAAAATTTAATGTGGGAAGTGAAACTAAATCATCATACTATACTCACCAATATATGACTAATGTCCAAGCACCCGCTACTGAAGGGTCAAGCGCTTATAGTAGTTATAATAACGCAAATGTGTTAAATAATACATTTATTTTCGTAATACCTGTTTATAAAAATATGCCTGAATATACAAGTCTTCCTAATAGTGGAAACTCAAATTACTATCTATCATCTCTTAGTGTTAGTGGATACACAATAACACCTGCATTTGATGAAGATGTTACTTATTATGAGTCTTATGTTTCTCTTGAATTAGATAAAGTAACAATAAATGCTACCACTGCTAGTAATAAATCAAGTATTAGTGGAATTGGAACTTATGAACTTACAAGTGATGAAAATGCTTTTACAATATCAGTTACGTCAGAATCTGGAGTTGAAAAGAAATATGAAATAGTTGTAAAAAGAGCAAAAGGAAACATTTCAATAGAACAAGCACTATCAAATATAGGTGGTAAACTAAATGATAATTATATAACCAATTTAAAAAATGGATCAATAGTATCTCAAACTAATAATTATCTAACTAGTGCTGGTGCTGTTTCTTCAATAATAACAGATTCAAAAGGAGTAAACATAGAAAATAATAGTATAATAACTACGGGATATAAATTAAAACTAACTACTGGAAATGGAGTAAATACTTATACCCTAGTAGTAAATGGAGACTCATCAGGTGATGGAAAAATAACAATACTTGACTTACTCCAAGTTAGAAAACACATTAATAAAGATTCAATCCTTAAAAATGAAAAATTCTATGCAGCAGATACATCAGGTGATGGTGATATAACAATACTTGATTTACTACAATTAAGAAAACATATAAATGGAGATAAAAAATTATGAAAAAAATTATATTTGGAATTATATTAACTTTTATAGGCATAACTTCATTAATGGCCTCAAGTGCTACAATAAGTGTATCATCAAATAAAAGTACAGTGGTTGTTGGAAATACATTTACTGTTACAACTAAAATCTTGTCAAAAACAAAGATAGGATCTTGGGAATGGACTTTAAGTTATGATACAAGCAAATTTAAATTAGTAACGAATAACGCCTATTTCTTTAGTGAAAATGGTGAAGGAAAATATAGTAAAACCTATACATTAAAGGCAATTGCCAAAGGTAGTGGAAAAATTACTGTTAAATCATATGGAGCATTCGCATATAATGATGAATCTAAAATGAGTGTAAGCATTGGAAGTAAAACTGTTAAAGTAATTACGCAGTCAGAATTAATAGATAGTTATTCAAAAAATAATAATTTATCTTCTCTTTCTATAGAAGGTGCCACTCTTAGTCCAGAATTTAAATCTAGTGAAACAAATTATACTGTTACTCTAGGAGCAAATACAGAAAAAATAGTAGTTAATGCTAAAAAATCTGATTCAACCGCAACTATATCTGGAGCTAAAGAATATAGTGTTACAGAAGGTGAAAATAAAATAGAAGTTAAAGTTACTGCTCAAAATGGTGATGTTAAAACATACAAAATAATTGTTACAGTAACAGACCCTAATCCAATTAATGTAACTATTAATGATGAAGTATTAACAGTAGTAAAAAGAGAAAGTTTACTTATTTCCCCACAAGACTATGAAAAGACATTAATAACTATAAATGAACAAAGTATTCCTGCCCTATTTAACGAACTTAACAATTATACTTTAGTAGGACTTAAGGATTCACAAGGAGATGTAAAATTATATATATATAATAGTGAATTAAACACATATACATTATATGATGAAGTTAATATTAGTGCATTAAAAATAGTACCCTTAGAAATAGATTCATCATTTGATTCTCAATATCTTAAAACTAACGTTACTATAGATGATATAATATTTAATTCACTTAGTATTAAAAATAGTAATTATCACATAATACATGCTAGAAACTTAAATATTGGAAAAGATGACTATTATTTATATGACAAAGAAAATAATACTATGATTAAATATACTGATGAGGACACATTAATTTACAAAGAAAAAATTAATAAATATGAAATGATAATAATGATACTACTTGCAGAAACATTATTTGTATTTATTATTTTAATAATAATACTTATGAAAAAAGTTAGAAGAAATAAAAAAATAAAATTGCAAAAATTAGCTATGTTAAAAGAAAATAAAGCAAAAGATGAAGTGAAAGAAAATAAAGAAATAAATGAAACTAAAGTGAAAGATGAAGACAAGAAGGTAAAAAAAGAGTACACTAAAAAAAGAACAAATAAGAAAGAAGTGACCGAAAGTGAGAGCAAAAAAGATAATTAAATCTATTCTTACTATAATATTAATGTTAATAGAACTTGGTAGTTTAGTATTATTAAGTTATACTCTAATATTATATAAAGATGTAGAAACATTTTATAGAATAATTGGAATTGTAATATTGGTGTATTTATTCTTACTTATATCATATTTGATGTTAAATAGTATTAAAAAGAAAAGTATAAAAGGATTTATTATACCAGCAATAATATCTATCATATTAATAGCATTACAAATAACTGGTTACTATTACTTAAACAAAGTATATAAAGCGATTAATGCTTATAGTAATAGTGAAAATACTTATTATACTTCATTAGTTACTTATGATTTAAAACTCAGTTCATATAAAGATTTAACTAGTAATAAAATAGGAATAGTAAATGACACTTCAAATATTGAAGGGAATGTATTACCTTTAGAAATAATTAATGAATTAAAATTGGATAGTAATAATGAAATAGTAAAATATAATTCCATTATGGAAGAATTATATGCCTTAAAAAACAAAGAAATAGATGCTGGATTCTTTAGTAGTAATTATATAGATATGTTTTATAGTTTAGAAGGATATGAAGAAATTGAATCAGAAACTAAAGTAATATATGAAAAGTCTAAAGAATATGTTACTGATGATACTAAAACAAGTGAATCATCCTCTTTAACAAAACCATTCACTATGTTATTTATAGGAGTAGATTCATCAAAAGATGGTGTTACATCTGGATATAATGCTGATGTGTTATTACTAGTAACATTTAATCCTTCAACGCTAAGAGCCACTATTACTTCTGTTCCAAGAGATACTTATTTAAAAACGGCTTGTTCTAATGGAAACTATAGAAGAATTAATACTACTACTTGGGGAAGTTCTTCAAGTTGTGCTGTTAAAACAATAGAAGATTTATTTGATGTAAATATAGACTATTATGCTAAAATAAACTTTAAAGGTGTTGTACAATTAGTAGATGCAGTTGGTGGAATAGATGTTGATGT
The DNA here is from genome assembly GCA_964507635.1 of uncultured Clostridium sp. Lineage (GTDB taxonomy): Bacteria > Bacillota_I > Bacilli_A > RF39 > UBA660 > CAG-1000. The sequence continues at coordinate 8,087 of CAZDPZ010000004.1, read as the reverse complement.
ACCCTATTCCTTATGTGAACAAAATAGTTCAAGAAAATGGGGAAAAGATACAATATTTATTGAAAAAGGATTACAACATTTAAATGGAGAACAAGCTTTAGCATTATCAAGGAATAGACATAGTGCTAAAGATTCAAGTACTATGGCTGCATATTGTCCAAATCTAACAGAAGGTAACAGAAACGATTATACTAGAGGTAAAAACCAAATGAAAGTTATTCTTGGTATAGTTGCTGCTGGAACTAAATTAACAGATCCTAATCAAGCAATAGATATATTAGAAGCTATAAAAAGCAACTTTCAAACAAATGTTAAATCAAAAGATATAATATCACTTTATAATTTAGGAAAGTCTATTGTATTATCAGATGAAAGTAATTTAATTAATGTTCAAAGAATGCAACTTAAAAGTTATTCCGTTTATAAATACGTATATGATACAACTTCAAAGAGTTACCCCGCTGTTGCAATTCCATATAATGGAAGTATAAGTGATATAAAAAAAGAATTACAAATAAATTTAGGAAAGAAAAGTCCTACATTAATAAAAAAGGCTTCATTTGATTTAAATAATTTGTTTCAAGATACACTAATAGGTCAAGGAACTTATAGTCAAAGTAAAATAGTTACTTTAAAAAATGTTTCATCATATTCAGTTTCTAGTTTAAAGGATTATGCATCACAAAATAATTTAACTCTTAAATTTATTGATGCTGATACAAATAAAACAATATCTTTAGATTCATATGGGACTTATAAATTCTACAAACAAAAAGAACATAAAGATACTATTATTTCAACAATAAATACACTCACAATATATGTTAAAAAAGTTACAGTACAAAGTAGTCAAGAAACAAATACAAGTGAAGCACAAACAAGTACTGCTACAGATTAAAAAAAGGAGATTTATTCTCCTTTTACTATGTATAAAATATTATCACTTTTAATAATTGTTAATTTCATAGTAGTTTGATAACCTAAGTCTTCTTCATATTCCCAAGTTAATGTTACTAAGTATGCATCATATTCTTTATCTTTATAAGTATATTTAGTTTCAAATATATCATCTACATCTATTTTTGAAACAATAGGAAGACTTTGTGTTCTATCACCATTTAAATTACTTTCAATAAATTTATACATATTATTTCCCATATTTTCTTTGAAATTACTTTTTAAATCTGGATGTATAAATTCTTTTCCTCCTATATCTGTACTAGTAAGTTTATTATTAAGCGTAAATAAATCAATTATAAAGAGTTTAGATATACTTTTAGCATATTCACTATAATCCATTGGTTCTGTATTTAAAACCTTTCTAAGAGCTTCAAAATTAGTCTTATATAGTGAAGTATCAGTATTAGATAATGTATATCCATAATATTCAATTGAATCAACCTCTTTAATATCTTTTTTAAAGAAATCAACATATACTTTATATCCTACTAATCCAAATAATATAATACCAACTATTAAAAATATTAATATAATTCTTTTATTTTTCTTTTTATTCATTTCGTACACTCTCCCACATTATATCCAATTTCACTAATTAAATCATGCGTTATTATTCCATTAGATACACCAAGTACATCACTGGCATATTCTTTTATTCTTTCTATATAATCGCTACTAATAGGCTCTGTTGTCAAGCTAATATATTCATTCTTAACATTACTATAATACACATAATTTGTTATTACATTTCCATTAGGAAATACAACTATCTTTTCAGAATCACTAAATATATCACTTCCTAATGAATACTTTTCTTCAAATCCAAACATATTTGCTATAGTAGGTAATACATCATACATCCCCATTACATCACTTACTTTAGTTTTGAAATCATATTCACTAGACCATATAATCAATGGAGTATTTTTTAATAATTCATAATTATAATTATCCATAGATACATAATCTTCACTAGAAGAATCCTTAATACTATCAGTTAATGGATCATAATTATATAATAAATCAAATTCATGCTTAGATAATCTAGCTTCATGATCTCCATATATTATAAATATAGTATTTTCAAGTAAATTATTACTTTCTAATTCATTAAATAATAATCCTAGTGCTTCATCAGCATAATGAGAGGATTTAATATAATCTCCCATATTACTTCCTTCTAAATAATTAGCAATTTCTAATTCACCATTTATATTATATTTCATAGTTACATCAAATTCACCATAGTGATCTAAATCATTAAAAGGTGAATGATTTGATAAAGTAATTAAAGTTCCAAAGTATAATGGATTACTATTTTTAATATTCTTTAATATTGGAATCATTTGTTTAAAAAATGATTTATCACTTAATCCAAGCCCTACATAATCTGGGTCACTAGTATCTAAAGGTACTATAAAGTTATCTTTAGCATAAAAATCTTTATATCCTAATGTTTTATACATAGTGTTTCTATTCCAATATTCTCTATTATTCCCATGAGCACTAAAAGTATAATATCCTAAATCATTAAAATATTCTATCATAGATGCATAATCTCTATTATAATAATTTACAAATACAGTACCACTAGAAGAAGGCATTAAACCGGTAGTTAGTGTAAACTCTGTATCTGAACTAGTTCCAACACTTATTTGAGGATAAAAACTATTAAAATATATTCCTTCACTAGCTAACCTATTAAAATTAGGAGTAACATATTTATTATTAATTTTTAAATCTATTAAGAAGTTTTGAATAGATTCAGCATGTATAAATATAACATTTTTTCCTTTGAATATACCAGTATATTGATTAGTATCTTTCTTTTTAGTCCATTTACATGAATAATAACTCTTATACGATAAAATTGCTTCATCATATCCAAATAAATTACTAATTGTTGGTTGAGCACTTTGTATTAAATCACTAATTGTATAAACATATATACCATATTTTTGAACAATATATTCCCTATTCCAAACTTTAACAAACCTACTAAAATCTTGAATTGAAGTTAATACCATTAATAGTAATATAATAATAAATAAACTAATAGATGCTTTTAGGGAATTCTTAAAATAATATTTATTTCTATTATTATTTGTATTCTCATAATATTTCTTTTTCTTTAAATAACTATGTACATAATAGAATATTATAGGAAAAATTACATAAATAAATTGTAAAGGTCTAATCTTATCAAATAAAGCATCATTTACCCCACCTATCATAGAAGCAGTAGATAATAAATTAATTGATAGAAATGACTTATAAAACTCATAATATATTGTATTTCCTATACACAATAAACTATTAAATAAAATCCATATAAAAAAGTATATAAACTTATTTTTAGATTTAATTAAATATCCAAAAGCTCCTAAGACTATAATTATCATTAATTCACTTAAAACAACTTGTATTGAAAAAGAGAATCCAATTGTCATTATTCTTAGTAATAATCCTTGCAAAAAAGAAATTATAATGTAACTTATAAATAATTTATTATTTGATATATATGTATTTATATTATTAATTATTTTTTTAAATTTGTTATTCCCTTTCATTTTTCCCTCAATAGTATTATATCATATATACATATATCTTTTCTATTTTTTAACAAAAAAAAATGTTAAATAACATTTTTATTCTTGAACTTCACAATTCCAAACATCCGTAATACAATCTATGCAATCTTTATAGTCATCGCTTCCAACAATTCTCATAAGAACCCCAACTATTGTTACGACTAAGAATACACATACAGCTGCTATGGCTTTTTTTACTAATGCTTGTTGAGCTTTTTTGATATTTTCTTCATTTTTTTCTGTTACTGCTTTTGTTAAATCAAGCATACCTACAATAATAAGTATAATAGGAACTACAACCTTAATTCCAAAAACAACAATTCCTACTAGTCTTAATAATTTTGATATAGATGCACAGAACTCTGTGGGATCATTGACCGCTTCTAACAAAGAAACATTATTTAATAAAAAATTTAACATCTTAATTTCTCCTTACTACTTATAATTTTATATATATTTAAACATTTTGTCAACAATTATAGAAAATTTTACACTTATAAACCAATTTTATTAATAAACTTTCTAATTTCACCAATATCATTTTGTCTATCATCAACTGGTGGAATTGAATATAATATTTTTAATTTAGTTTCAAATTCAAATGTAGCAATATCTTCACTAGATAAAACACATTTATTTAAAACAACATTTTCGTTTTTTAGTTGCTCCAATATATTTTTATTTTTTCTTAACATTTTATTTATCTTAATAGTTGATGGTTCAATCAAATAATACACTTTTGAACATATAGCAACATCATCATAATCATTTAAATCAACTAATACAACATCACACATCTGTTTTTTCATTAATTCTTTTGGTAAATCTGTAGATGTAGTACTAACCATATCTGGATCATTAAAGTATAAGAAATCCACTTTATTTACTTCTATAGCACCTACACTTTTAGTTTCAGATAACAATTTTCTTATCATATATATTAAACTAGTACTACCCGCATGAGTAGTTACATTTTTAAATCCAATTATTCTTAACTTACCATTAGAATATGAACCCTCTTCGCCTTCACTATTCTGTGCTTCTAAATCTTGAAGATTATGTATATTTACAACATCTTTATATGTATGAGGATGTACTAATAAATAATTTATTCCTTCAGCATTCCTAGTAAAATTATATATTCCTAAAGATATTAACTTTGATAAATATGTTTTAGAATCACTTTCAGGATTATCATCAAGTAATAATATAACATTTTCCATATTTATATTCATTGCTAATTTTTGTAAATTATCAAAGTTCTGATAATCCCTAATAGCTGTAATATCCAATATCATTTTATCATAATAAAAATTTGTAAATGTATCTATTATCTCATCAACATTAAATACACCTTCAATTGATTTCATTACCTCAATATCTAATCCCATTAATAATTCTTTATATTTATTTACAACCATTACATTCATAATTTAAGTTTCCTTTCTAACGATTTCTAATCAGCCAATTCCGAAGCAATATTTGAAGTTTCATAATACATGGCTGTAGTTTCCCCCATAATAGGAATTTTAAAATCAATCTCTATTATTGGTAATTCTACTTTAATAAACGTTGTTATTTTATAATAAACTTTTTTATTTCCCGCTGTATCTGATATATTCCTTTTAACACAATATCCACCTTGAAAAAAAGTCCCATAATCACCACAATTAATTTCGCTAGTATTATATCCTAAATTTTTAAGTAATAAATATGCTTGATTTTCAACTGACATATCATCTTCTTTACCTAATTGACTATTTTTACTTCCAGTAAATCCTTCAGACCTTTCAATTAGATTAATTATTTCATTTTTAGCTTTAAACGCCTTTGTATAACTTATCGAATATGCTAAAAAACCAGAAAAGAGCGCTATAAATAGTGCCACTATGCCAAATATCCAAGTACCACCTATAGACTCTCTCATTTTACTCCTTCTTTAATTAAATATAAAATATTTATTATTACTCTGTTGTTTGTTGTGTATTATTACCATCATCAATTGTAATACAATTTGGATCACCTTTTGTTCCACCTGGACAACATTGATAAACATTCGTAGTGGCTCCACCATTTACATCTGCCACACTTACTTTAACTGCTTTATAATTTGTACCATATGTTTTACAAGTTTGATTAGCTATTACTAATTGAATCATTGGCCACACAAATAAATAAAACAATGCTCCTATTGCAGCTATTGCAATAAGTGTTATAACTGTCATGTTTAATTCTCCTGTTGCTTCTTTCATAAATAATTCCTCCTTATTTTCTAAAATAATTATACAATACTAACATTTATTTATCAAGTTATTTTACTATAAACCTGTAAATATCTGTAATATTGATAATAGCAATATTATCATGACCCCTGCTCCAGTTGATGTAAGCATAGTCATTGTTTTCTTCTCCATTTTTTCAAGTCTTTCTTTATATTTAGTTTCTCTTGATTTTGCTTGTAAGTTTGATACTGTTCTTGAAAAGACAATTAATTGATCTTGTTTTCTTTCTTGATTACCAAGTCCAAGTCTATATAAAAGTCTCATCATTCTCATTGAATCCCTTACAGGATATCTTTTAGCAAATGCCATGTATGGTTCAATAGTTGAATCACCTGAATCAATAGAGGCTATTAATTCTCTTAATCCTGGTTTGAACATTTCTGGTGCTTGTTCTAAACTTCTTGTTATTGCTACTGGCACAGTATAATGTTGAATTAGTATCTCTAAACTTTTTAAATAGTATGGTAATTTCAAATTAATATCATGTAAATGCACTTTATAATAACCTTTAACACTATTATAATCACTTTTAAATACTAGATATGTTATAGCTCCAACAATAACCAATTTTATAGCAAAATTCAAACTACTTATACTTGTTATTGCTACAACTAATCCAATCAACATTACTATTATTGCAGATTTTACTCTTTTTTGATACTTTGCGTTAACATCAACTCTATCACCATATTTAGCAGAAAGCAAAAAATCATAATCATCTTCTTTTAACTTAGAAAATACAGTTTTATTATCTTGAACAAACTTATTAAAACTAATTGCTCCAATATAATTAAATAATAGTAATAAAATAACACCTATAATTACAATTTCCATTATTCTGCCCCCACATCTTCATGATAATATTTAATACCTGTCAATAAAAAATATGAGTTAATCAGTATTACACCATGAAGTAATATCTGAACATACCATTGATCTAATAATGTAGTATAACTTTCATCGCCTAAAAGTAATTGAACTAATAGTACTAATAAATAAAGTGCTACTCCAAATGTACAAAACTGCTTATAAAATGTTGTTCTATCAATTCTATCTCTATATACATTTTCTACTAACATATCAATATCTTGAAGCATTCCTTCTAAAGCTTCACCAGAATCTTTAGATCCTTCTTTAGTAATTTGAATAAATAGTTGATGCATATTCTTAATTACATAATAATCATACTTTTCATTCATAAACCTTATAGCTTCATCAATAGTTCCATTTTCATAAGACATTTGAATCATTTCATTAACATCACTTACTAATGGTTCTTCAAGAACACCAGAGTCTCTTACTCCTTCTAATGCTTTAACAAATGATTGTGTAGTATTAAATTCCATAATTACATTAGTTGAATATACTTGTATTTGTTCAAATATATATTCACTATTAGCTTTTTTACATCTCATATATGTTAAATATGGAATTATAAGTATTGCAGCTACACAATACACTATGCTCCATATAATGCTATAAAAATATAGATATGATACAAATGCAGCTCCTATTCCGAAAATTAATATTTGAATTATATATTGTCTAGGAGTAAATTCCTGTCCTAATTCTTTAGCTTTTTCACGTACTATTTTAAAAGAATATGGTGCATATTTTTCATACGTATTTCCGATAGTCTTAACAATAAATTTATATGAATTATCACCTACATTTTTTCTGTATATATATACGAATACTAATACAATAGCTATTATAAATATTTCAATGTACATATATGCACCTCCTTATATTAAATTTCAATAATTTCTAAATTGTTATTTGCTGATTCTACATCTTCAGTATTATTATTCTCAATTGGAATAAATGGATCTTTTCTCATATCAACACCTTGACTTGCCAAATAATCTATTAAATATGATGTTGGATTATTATAAGTTTCGTGACCCGTTAAATCTTTTGCATAAAGAATATTAATTTTTGCCTCATTAACTTTATCATCTACATAAAACTCCACGACTTGCGTTATCTCTCTTTGAAATCTATTATATTTTTTAGAGAAATATCCTTTTACATGAATACCAAGTTGAATATATCTATGAATACTTTTAACAAATTGATCTATTTCTTGACTTGATTCAAGTAATGAGTAAAGTCTCATAGGTATACTTGATGCTTTATCTGAGTGTATTGTTGATAAAATGTTATGCCCTGAAGAAATTGAGTTTCTTACAGCCATAACTGCTTCAGCAGAACGTACCTCAGACAATAATATCCATCTAGGATTTTGTCTCAT
>CAZDPZ010000003.1:21367-30853 GCA_964507635.1 uncultured Clostridium sp. | reverse complement strand
CACCTTGTTTTAATAAAGCGTCTACTAGTGTACTCTTTCCAGCATCAACATGTGCTACTACTGCAAAATTAATTATCTTTTCCATAAATTACCATCCCCTTTTGCGTGCTACATAATAATACACTATTTTTAACGTTTTTTCAACAAAAATTTAATATTTTGTTATATTTATCACCACTAATAATAATTTATCATTCAAAGTAAATGGTTAAAATACACTTTTAATGTCAAAATAATACTAGGAGTATATATGAAAAAGACTTATAATTTTATTGATGAATCAGAGCTATATAAAGTAATAGGGAGTAATATTAAATATTATAGAAAACTATATTCAATCAATAATGAAGAATTAACTCAAGAACAATTAGCATCATTAATTGGTGTTTCTACTTCTTTAATAGGTAATTTAGAAAGCAAAAACACTTATCAAGGAATAAGTGTTTATAATTTATACAAGATTAGCAATGCATTAAATGTAGATATAGATAAATTTTTTATTAGTCGTTAATTTCTATTGACTCAAAAAACTTTTCAATAGAAGTATTTAAAACTATAGACATCTTATATAATGACATAAGAGAAAGTCCTTCACTACCCTTAGTACTTTCAAACTTTCTAATAAATTCTGGAGATACACCTATATCTACTGCTAATTGCTCCTGAGTAATAGAATTAAGTTTTCTATATTTAATTACATTATATGCTACTGTTTTAATAATTTTATCATCAAAATTAAAGTCTCTTTTAAACTTAGTCATTAATATCACCTATAAATATTTTAACCTTTTTAGTATAATATTAATGTAATGTATGACTATACAATAGCATATTAATAAGATATAATAAAGGTGGGACGGAAAATGAAACAAAATAAATTATATAAAATCATAGGAAATAATATTAGAAAATATAGATTACTATATAATCTGAATTATGGAAAAATGACTCAAGAAATGTTAGCTGAATCAATTAATGTATCAGTATCACTAATAAGTAGCCTTGAAAGTAAAAAAACTCTTAAAGGAATTAGTATTAATAATTTATATAAGATTTCTATTGTATTGCAAGTACCAATTAATAAATTCTTTGAAGATAATTAAAAAATAGTATAAATACTATTTTATAAAAACATTATATAAATTAGTGTAAGTAAACGTTACTCTATTAGAACTATTCTTTTTTTCTTTTACTAAATATCCTTGAGATACTAGTTTATTTAAAACTTTGTTTACTGAATTAATATGTAATTTAGTATCTTGAATTATATCATTTGTTGTAAATACAACTCTTTTTAATATTGAAGGATATACTTTATATATTGTAGACCCACCAATTATTTCTTTAAAACTTTCATAATCAGTTTCATAAACTTTATTAAGTTTTTTAATCTTTTTAATATTTAAATTACATTGATTAATAATACATTCTAGTATAAACTTAATAAATACATTTGGCTCTTTTTCTTCTTCTCCACTTAATAGTGTAAAATAAGTGTTTCTTAAATTATCTATTGCTTCAGATATAAAAAGCAATGGAGGCTCTTTTTGATAATAAGAATATTGAATTGGCATCATAAGTCTTCCTAATTTGCCATTGCCTGATACATATGGATGTACTTTTTCAAACTGAAAATGTGTTAATGCTATAGAAATATATGGGTCATCCTCAGTAGTATTAATATAATCACATATATTTTTAAGTAATCCATTTATTTCAGTATAAACTGGCGGAATAAAAGATACAACTGAGCCAGCTAATCCAGGTTTTAACATAAATGTCTGTTTCTTTCTTAATGAGCCACTACCTTTAGTAGTATTATCTTTTTTACATCCTAAATACATACTTTTATTTATTCTATTATAGCCTTCAATTGAAAAACCATTTTTTGAAAATAATGATACAGCAAGTAATAATGACTTTTTCATATTATTGAATATAACAACTTCATTATTCTTAATCATATGCTGAGTCATAAACATATCTTCTTTACTTATTTTTGAGTTATCTATCTTAAATGAATAATATAAATCATTTATAAACATTGTTTCTAGAAAATATGTATAGTCATATTTCATGTTTTTTAAATATCCTTTATATTCGCCATAAGATTCTCTCGCAGAGCATAATAATTTTAACAGTTCTTTAGTCATAGTATATTCATGAGGAAGTTCTTTAGCTTTATATGGTTCCATAATATCACCCTATATATATAATATCATATTAATTATAAAAAATATACATATTTTTATAAAATTATGTATACTTAATAAGGATTTGGATAATCAAGAAGCCCTTTAGCTTTTCCAGATGTCCATATAATTTTATTTCCCTTTACATTTAAAACATACTCAATAGTATACTTTACATCTTCTGAATTTTTAAAATAAAATGTTAAAGTAGTAGTTCCATCTTTTAAGGGAGAAAATATCCACGAATCACCTTTCTCATTTACATTAAGTATATTATTGTCCATCTCATATTCCCAATTATATCCATCTTCTTCAATAAATAATTCTATAGTCATAGTATCTTTATATACTTTTAAAGAATCTTTATACGGATCATAAAACATTATAAATAATGATATAACTAAAGTAATAAAAAATAAAACATAAATAAACCAATACTTCTTCATAATAACCTTTCAATATTATAATATAAAATTTATCAACAAAAAACAACTAGTTCTGATAAAACATTAGTTGTTTTGAGTTTCTCGAAAATCAATTATGAATCATTTATATTAAGTTTAATTTAATATAAATAGGTCTAAATATTATCAGTATTTAGCATAATTGCTCATCATTTTGAGTTTTGCTTTCTCAACAATATATCGTTTGTCCTTAGTAGATAAGCATTCTATTTCTTAATTAAATAAGAATATTTCGTATGAATTAATATGTATTATTAATAATGTAAATATATAATTAATTAATAAATTAATATTAATTAAGAATATATAATTGAATAATAATATAAATATTAATGTCATTAATGAAATATATAGAATTTTTCACTAATAGTAATTAATAGTAATAACTAAATAAGAATATTATAATATAATAATTAAATTATATATAATATGTCTTAAATAGAAATAAGTTAATTACTCTATTGGACAATCTTATTGTACTACATCGCCTAAAGTTTTGTCAACACTTTTTTTAAAATTTTTTTACATTTTTTTACATTTTTTGTAAAATGCCCTAAAATAGGGCATTTGTTTTTTCAATTATTTATCATTTAATAAGTTACTTTTGTCACTATATGAAGTATGTAATGTCTTTTTGCTTACTTCACCGAACGGTTTCTTTAAGTATTCTTTATATAAAAGTTGAATTTCTTTATTATTGTAAGATCCTCTTACTTTGCGTTTGGCATCTATATTATATAATCCTTCCATTCTACGCTCTAATATTTCTTCTGTTTTAGGTATAGGATTAAGTGGTTGTCCTCCTCCGCCAATACATCCACCTTTACAATTCATAACTTCTATAAAATGAAATTTTTTATAATAATCATCTTTTAATAATTCTTCTAAATTAGACATTTGTTGAACAACAGCAAACTTAATTTTCTTACCTAATATATCTATAGATGCTGTTTTAATTCCATCAAATCCTCTTAAACTCTTAAATTCTATTTCATCTTTTTTTAATTCTTTTTTATTAATGATTCTCGATAAAGTTCTTATAGCAGCTTCACTTACTCCTCCAGTATTACCAAATATCACTCCAGCTCCGCTACTTTCTCCTAAAATACTGTCGAATTCTCCATCAGGAAGTGATGCGATATTTATATCATCTTCCTTTAACATTAAAGATAATTCACTTGAGGTTAATACATAATCTATATTAGGAGTATAATCTTTTGCTTCCATTTTCTTAGCTGTACATGGAGTTATTGCTACAGTTACTATTTTATTAGAATCAAATCCCTTTTTCTCACAAAAATAACTTTTAATCATTGCGCATTCCATTCCTACAGGACTTTTACATGTTGATATATTACCTAATATTTCTGGATGATATATTTCAGCGTACTTAATCCAAGCAGGACAGCAACTTGTGAATTGTGGTATTTCCCCATGGTTTGATAATCTAGAAATAAATTCTGATACTTCTTCCATAATTGTTAAATCTGCTCCAAAAGCAGTATCAAATACATAATCAAATCCTAACTTTTTAAGTGAAGAAACAATTTTTCCTTCAACGTTTGTTCCATATTCAATATTAAATGCTTCTCCTAATGACACTCTTACTGCAGGAGATAAAAGAGCTACCACAATCTTATCATTTATAGCAATTATTTCTCTAACTTCTTTATATGAATATTTTGGTTGCAAAGCTCCACTAGGGCAACTTAATATACATTGACCACATCCAATACAAATTGGACTTTTACACTTATTTAAATCATACTTTATATTAACTACTTTTTCACATGTTTTTTTACATTGACCACAATTGATACACTTCTCATTAATTCTCATTATTGAAGGATTATAATTCTCTATTTTGATTCTTTTATCTTCCTCATTATCATTAATTATTTTACTTTGTCCACTTTCTGTTGACTCTAAAACAATAGAATTTATAATAGCATCTATTTCATCATCTACAATTTTCTCTTCTAGTTTTACAAATTTATCTTTTGTTGATCCACATTTATCACAAATAAAGTCATTTGGCAATTCACCATCAACTACATTATTACATACACTACACTTATATTTTATCATGTGTCCTCCGTATAATAAATTATAACATACTTTTGCTATCTATTTCAAAAAAGAATATTGTTCCCTTATTTATTTCGCTTTGAACTCCGTAATTAAACTTATGATTCTCTAATACATTTTTAACAATAGATAGTCCTAATCCTGTACCATAAGCATTTCTTTTGTGCTTTTTCTCATTATGATAATACTTATCCCATATATATTTAATATCTTTTTTATCTATTCCTTTACCTGTATCTATTATTTCTACTCTAATTTTTTTCTTGCTCTTAATTATTCTTATCTCAACTTTCTTATCATCTCCTGTATAATTAATAGCATTATTTAATAAATTATATATTACTTGTTCTATACGCTTTTTGTCAGCTCTAATAATTAATAATCCTTTATTTTCATAAACGAGCTTATATTCTTCATTCTTTACTAAAATATCATATCTTTTAATTATTTTTCTTATTAAATCATCTAAATCAAACTCTTCTATTTTTAATTCTTCAGTATTTGATTGCATCTTAGATAAACTTAATATATCATTTACAAGTATAGTTAATCTATCAGTTTCTTCAACAATAATTTTTAAATTTTCATCTCTTTTTTCTTTAGTTTGATCAAAATCTATTATCATTTCAGCATAAGCCTTTATCATGGTAAGTGGAGTTTTTAAATCATGTCCTACATTAGCCATTAAATCTTTTCTTAATTCATCTGTTTTAGAAAGTTCATCTTTAGCATGCTCTAAAGTTCTTGATAATTCATTAATTTCTTCAATATTACTTTTTTCTAAAAATGAAATATTAAATTCTCCATTAGCCATTTTTTTAGCAGAATTACTAATTTTAACTATTGGTTTAGATATTTTTCTGGAAACAAAATATCCAACTACGAGTGATACAGCAAATACAACTATTGCTATATAAAGATATTGACTTTTTAATAGAATAATTGATGAGTCTAATGGCTCTACAGATGCATTTAAAAATACAAAGTAATTATCATTAAGTCTAATTGCTTTCACTATAGTTTTATTATTAAATCTATTATTATAAAATATTATTGTGTCTTCATCTTTTTCACTATAAATAAATGATGTAGTAAATGAATTTTCTGATTTAGTATCTCCTATAACACATCCTCTATTATTATTATTTGATATTGTTTGAACATAACCATTTGTATAAATAGAAATACATATTCCATATTTATATGCTACATCTTCTAAAAAATTAGTTGTAATAACATTCGAATTTTTTATTGTTTCTCCTGCTGAAGTAATTTGTTTTGTTTTATATAATCCATAAAATTCATTTAATAAAACTATTTGCATCAAAAAAATAAACATTAAAATAATGCTTGCAAAGCCTATAAAGAAGGCCCATATAACATGCTTCATTTTAAAGTTCTTTGTAGTCAAATTTATACCCCATTCCTCTTACTGTTGTAATAAGATCTCTATATATACCTAAATTATTTCTTAACATTTTTATGTGAGTATCAATTGTTCTATCATTTCCTAAATAATCATAGTTCCATATATTATTAAGTAATTGTTCTCTTGATAGGGCTATTCCTTTATTATTAATAAAATAAACTATTAAATCATATTCTTTAGGAGTAAGCATAACTTCTTTTTTGTCTATATAAACTGCATGGCCTAAGAAATCAACTTTAAGTGTTTTATAAATAAAGTAATCATCTTCTCCTTTATATCTTTTTAATACTGCATTTATTCTAGCTATTAATTCTTTAGGACTAAATGGCTTTGTCATATAATCATCTATTCCTAAATCAAAACCTGCTAAAATATCATATTCTTCTCCCCTTGCTGATAACATTATTGTAGGAACATTTTTCTTTGCCTTAATGGCTTTATATGCTGAAAAGCCATCCATTTTTGGCATCATTATATCCATTATAATAATATCTGCATCCTTTGACTTCTCCACAGCTTCTACTCCATTTTCGGCTTCAATTACTTCAAATTTATTTTCTATACAATATTGCTTAATAACATCTCTTATAAGCTTCTCATCATCTACTACTAATACCTTCATATTATTCACCTCATATTCAATATAATATCATGATGTGAAATAAATGTGAAATAAATGTGTCATATATAAAAAATTATTTTATATAATCTAAATATTTATTACAATTAAAACCATTACATTTAAAATAAAATGCATCCGCGACTTTTTTTGAAGACATATTCAATATTATTGGATAAGAACTATTAAAATTATTCATATCTTCATCAAATGATTTAACATAATTATATAAGGTCTTATTTTCCTTTGAACTAATATTTGATGAATCAAAATAATAAATATTTTCATTCTTTATTACCCATTTTTCTAGTACATCACTAATTATACTACACTCAATATTGCTGCAATTATTACCGGATATAATTAAATATGAATTGCTTGATGAATTATAAATAGAATCTATTTTACTATAATCTATCTTTATTAATTCTTTAACGAGTTTGTTTTTATTGTTATATTCGGTTATACTCATATTATAATATTTTTTAAATTCATAATTAATACTATCATCTATATTTTTAAAATAATAATAATCTTTATTATTAATATTAAGTATTATCATCGTTTCATATATTTTAACTATTTTTATGTCTTTATTACAATTTAATTTTAAAGTACTATTTCTTTTATCATAATTATAAGATGTACAATTATTATACTTTTTCAATATTTCTTCATTTGACGAATAATATGAAAATTCATTTCTATTTATTTTAAAAATATCATAATATCCTGTACTTTGATCATATCTATACCAATTTATATCATATATATCTGTATTTACTTTATTATAAGATAAAAGAAAAAGTATTGAAAATACTATAAAGCTTAATAATATACCTACAATCATCATAATATTCTTATTTTTCATACTTATATGATATCAAAAATATAGTAATCTTTCAATTATTTATTAACATAATTATAATAATAAAATTCTGATATTTCTTCAAGTACACGTTCTAATTCATCACTTATATCATCTAAATCATTTATAACATATATGAGTTCTTTCATAGAATTTATTGTGGATATATCTATTCCATTACTTTCTAGTATACATAATTGATAAGCAGATAAATAGATATCATTTTTAATATGATTATGCATATATTTCTTATCTACTAAATCATCTATATTAACTTCATTATTATTTACCTTCATACTATCACACTAAAAAATCACTTTATTCAGTGATTCCATATTTGTCTTTGAATTTTTGTACGTTTCCAGTTTTAACAGTTTTATATTTTCCAGTATAAAATGAATGGCACTTATTACATGCTTCTAATTGTATTTCATCTTTATTAGATTTTACTTCGAATTCATTACCACAAGCACATTTTACTTTACATACTTTAAATTCAGGTACATTTCCCTTTTTCATATTTCCTCCTCGCCATAACTAATTCTAGTTATAGAAATAACTTACGCAAAGTATTATACATATTTTTATAATGAAAAGCAAGTTTTTTCTTTAATTTATAATTTCTATTAACTTGTTATATATATAATATTCTCCTTCTTTACTTATCATTTTGTTAAAATCTAATATTGTAGGATTATTTTTAATATGTTTTTCTATATTAATATCAGAATTCTGATTAGTATTTTTTCCATTCTTACAATAATTGCCTATCAATATAATCTTTGCTCTACTTATTTTACTTATCAATCCAGTTAACTCTTCTATATCATTATAAATAATACTATTATAGTCATTTATTATATAATAATCTTTTTCACATTTATTAAAATATTCAGTATTATTAGCATTTAATATTATATAATTTGAAGAAGATATCGATTGATTTAAATATACTTTTATTCCTTTATCTATAACACTATATTCATTTTTTATATCATTTATTATGTCTCTATAATTTTTATCTGAACTTACAAACATTTTAGAGACATTACCATTAATTTTATTGTCATGAATGTAAGCAGATAATAAACTAGAGTAATCATCTTTATTTAAAAGATATGTGTCTCCTAATATCAATATGTTTGTACTTTTTTCATTATAAACATAATAAATAATATAAGAAAATAAACAAGAAAATAAAAAAATAATAAGTAATTTATATTTCATAATTAATATATATTACTCAATTATTTTTATTTTAGCACCTATTGATGTCAATTTATTAATTACATCACCATATCCTCTTAATATGTAGTCTATATTGTCTATTTGAGTTATACCATTTGCTATTAAACCTGCAATTAATAATGAGGCTCCACCTCTTAAGTCTGTTGCTATGACATTAGTTCCTTTTAATTTTGTTTTGCCTTTTATTGATAATTTAGTTAATGATAAAATATTAGTATTAGCACCCATTCTATTCAAATCATATGTATTTTTAAATCTATTTTCATATATTGTTTCTTCTACAATACTTATTCCTTTTGCTTGTGTTAATAATGTACTCATTGGTTGTTGTAAATCAGTTGGAAATCCTGGGTAAACTAAAGTTTTTATATTAGTTGGAAGTATATTATCACATGCATTTATTGTTATTTTATCTTTATCTAAAATATAGTCTATTCCTATTTCTTTTAGTTTTGTTAATAGTGCTTCGACATGCTCTTTAATAATACCTTTAATTACTAAATTCTTTCCAAGCAAAGCACCAATAATTATATATGTTCCTGCTTCTATTCTATCTGTTAATACTTCAACAACACCAT
>CAZDPZ010000003.1:0-21357 GCA_964507635.1 uncultured Clostridium sp. | reverse complement strand
TGTTGCTAGATAGAATGGATGGTCTTTAAGTTCTAATACTTCAACAACACCATCATCTAAATCATCACACCCTATTATTTCTATTTTTGATGTTCCAGCACCTGTTATTTTAGCTCCCATATTTATTAAAAATGAAGCAATATTTACTATCTCTGGTTCTCTGGCTGCATTTTCTATAATAGTAGTGCCTTTAGCACATGTCGCAGCTAACATTATATTAATAGTTGCTCCTACACTAGGAAAATCAAAGTATATTTTTTTACCCTTTAATTCTTTAGCTGTAATAATGTATTTATTCTTAATTATTTCAACATTTGCTCCAAGTTCTTGAAAACCTTTAATATGTATATCAATTGGTCTTGCTCCTATATTGCATCCTCCTGGGAATGATATTTCAACTCTGTGAAACTTTGCAAGCAATGCACCCATAAAATAATAGGATGCTCTCATTTGTACGCTTAATTCTTCTGGAATAGGCTTATTCTGAAGATTAGATGTATCTATATACAAAGCATCATTTTTTTGCTCTATTTTACAATTCAATAATTCCATAATATCTATTAAATATTGAATATCACTTATTTTAGGAACATTATATATAACACTTTTATTTTTAGATAATATTGATGCGGGTATTAGAGCTACAGCACTATTTTTAGCACCACTTATTTTAACTTCTCCAGATAATATATTATTACCTTCAATAACCATTTTTGACATAAACACCATAGTCCTTCCTAATAATAATATACTATTTTAAAAAATAATTATCAATTAAATATTATTTATTGGACACTAAAATACACTTTTTATTATTTCTATTATTTTAAATTTATATTTTACATCGCTATTATTTTCTTCAGACATACATAATGCAGGATATAAAACACACCAATAATTATCTCCTTTTGAGTCGCCTATTTCTACTACTAATGATTCATACATACCCTCTTTATATTTCACATTATTATATGTTTTCTCAGGAAAATAATTATAACCGTACAATAAATTATAATTTTGATTATAATTATTTTTTATAAATAACTCGTCAATATTTTGTTCAATACTTTCAAGATTATTTTCAATATTTTTTCTTGTATTCACAATACTATCTTGAGGAGTTAATATTTCTTTTATTTTCTTAACTACTTGCATCTTCATTAAAATATCTTTTGAAGCGTTACTATTAGCAATAACTCTTAATCTTATCGCATCATTCCCAATAGAAGTGTCTTCCTGTTTTAGCAAACAAATACTACAAATTATTAATATAATAAATACTATCTTTTTCAATTAAAAAACCAACCTTTCAATATAATGTTGGTTTCTTTTTAATATTTTTATTCATTTATTATAAATAAATATCTGTATTTATCATTATAATCTTTTTTAAATATTATTTTCTCATGATTATTAAAATATGTTTTGGTATATCTTTCTAACTCATCTTTTTGATTACATCCTATTTCAAATGCTAAAATATATTTTTTATTTAAATTCTTTTTAACATTTTTTATTATTTCTTTATAATAATATAATCCATTATCTTTAGCGTATAGTGCTTCATGAGGTTCATTATTTTTAACTATATCCATAATATCTTCATCTGTTGATATATATGGGGGATTGCATACAATAATATCAAACTTATTATCATAATTATTAATTAAATCATTTTCAATGAATTTAATATTAGCATTATTATATTTTGCATTATTTATAGCCACTTTAAGAGAATTCTTTGATATATCTATAGCAAATACTTCACTGGGTATTTCTTTGTTTAAAGAAATGGCTATATTTCCACTTCCGCAACATAAGTCTAATATAGATACTTTTTTTGTATCAAAAATACTTTTGTAATAATTAATTACATGAAAAACAAGTAGTTCCGTTTCATATCTTGGTATTAATACGTCTTTATTTACTATTATTTTATATCCATAAAAATTAACATACCCTATTAAATATTGAATTGGAATACCCTCTAATAATTTTTTATAATCACTTTCAATATTTTTACTTACTTTGCATAATTCTAAAGCTTCTACTTTTGAAATACCTAAATCTATTATTTTATCAATCAATTGATTCTCCTAAACGAGCTCTTTCATCTTCCGTTATTAATGCTTGAATTAAATCTTCCAAGTCACCTTCCATAATTCTATCAAGATGCATAACAGTATAATTTATTCTATGGTCTGTTAACCTATTTTGAGGGTAATTATAAGTTTTAATCTTTTCGGATCTGTCTCCTGTACCAATTTTACTCTTTCGTTCAATTTCAAGCTTTTCTTCCTGCTCACGTTGCTTTAAATCATATAATCTTGATTTAAGTATTTGCATAGCTTTCTCTTTATTCTTTATTTGGCTTCTTTCAACTTGACAATATACAACTATTCCAGTAGGAATATGAGTTAATCTTACTGCAGAATCAGTTGTGTTGACACATTGTCCCCCAGCTCCACTACTTCTTGTTATATCAACCCTAATATCACTTTCTTTTATATCAATGTCTACTTCTTCAACTTCCGGCATAACTAACACAGTAGCAGTTGATGTATGTATCCTACCTTGAGATTCAGTCTCAGGAACTCTTTGTACCCTATGAGCACCACTTTCATATTTTAATTTGGAAAAAACACTGTCTCCACTTAACATAAATTCTATTTGAGAATATCCTCCACTTTCACCATCTACTTCATGTGTAATTTCTAATTTCCACCCTTGTTTTTCAGCATATTTATAATACATTCTAAACAAATCACCAGCAAATATGTTGGCTTCATCTCCTCCTGCTGCGCCACGAATCTCAATAATAACATTCTTTTCATCATTAGGATCTTTAGGTAACAGCAAAACTTTCAATCTATTTTCAATTTTATTTTTCTTTTCTTCTAAACCTTCTAATTCTTCTAAAGCATACACTTTCATATCAGCATCTTTTGACATTTCTTTAGCAGCTTCGATATCTTCTAATACTCTATTATATTCTTTATAAGTATCAACAATTTCTTCTAAAGATACTTTTTCTTTAGATACTTCTTGCATTTTCTTATAATCTTCATATATTTCTTTTTTTAGAAGTTCTTCATTTAAATAATTATATCTTTCTTTTATTAATTCTAATCTTTCTTGCATTTTTTCTCCTTTATTATTAATTTTAGAGAACATCTACAAGTCATTTCCCTCTTCATAGTTTTCATCTACTATAACTAAATCTTTTAAATCATCATCAGGCTTATCATCATCAACTTCATCTATATCATCATAGTAGTCTTTATCATCATCATTTTCTTCTTCATCACTTTCACTTTCATTTGTAGTGACATCATCTTCTAATTCTTCTTCTATTGCTTTTATACTAATTTCAGATGTATGATTTTCTCTTAAATCCCAATATCCTTTTTCTAACTGAATAAATCTTTTTTCTGTAGAAAGTAAACTAAAAAAGTCAGCAATTTGATTCTCATATGCCTTATCTCCTAAGTTTAATTCATCACAGATTATTTTAAAAATATCTGTAATTTTCATTTTCTTTCCCTTTTCTTTTAATATTATATATGCGATGTCATCAAAAGACATTGTTTCTAAATCTTCTTTTTTTATTGTTTTAAATCTCATTTTAATCTCTCCTCACTTCTTACCAATAAAATTATACATAAATTATGTAATAAATCAAGTATTTTTTCATTAATTCTTTATCATAATAATATTAAAGGATTATATTTATGAAAAAAATAATGAAGCTGATTAAAACTATTATATTTATGTTTTTCTCTTCTATTATACTTAATTTAAGTCTTTATGCTTATGCATATATCACTCCTAAATTCAGTATTAAAACAAATTCAACTATAGAATACTATGACATTAATGGCGAAGAATTATTTAGTAAAGAAGAGGATTATGTAAATTTAAATAAAATATCTAATAATGTTAAAAACGCTATTGTTGCCATAGAAGATAAAACTTTTATAATCATAATGGATTTGATTTTTTAAGAATTATTAAGGCAATGGGTGTTAATATTATTAATAATGATATTGTAGAAGGAGCATCTACTATATCTCAACAATATGTTAAAAATTTGTTTTTAGACTTTAATAAAACTTGGAAAAGAAAAATTAAAGAAGCTTATTTAACTTTAGAACTTGAAACTCATTATTCTAAAAATGAAATATTGGAAGGATATTTAAATACTATTAATTTTGGTGCTGGGAACTATGGTATCAAAGAAGCTAGTAACTATTATTTTAATAAAAATCCTGATGAGCTAAGTTTATCTGAAGCTACTATATTAGTTGGAATACCAAAGAATCCAACTCTTTATAATCCAATTACAAATTATGATTATGCTAAGAAAAGACAATTAATTGTTTTAAATAGTATGGCAAATTGTGGATATATAAAAGAAAGTGAAGTTAAAGATATTTTTAATACTGAACTAACTTTTTATGGAAAAAAAGATAACTTAGAAGTTTCAAGTGTTTATTATTATAAAGATGCTATAGATGATGAGATGTCAAGATTAAGTGAAATTCCTAAATCATTATTAGACATTGAAAAAATCAAAATATACACAAATTTAGATATTGATGTACAAAAAACTCTGGAAAATAATATTAATAATGAAATGAAAAATAGTAATATGGAAGCCTCTTCTATTGTAATAGAACCTTCCACTGGAAAAATACTTGCTTTGGTTGGAGGAAAAAATTATAACTTGTCACAATATAACAGAGTAACTCACTCTAAAAGACAGGTTGGATCTACAATTAAACCTTTTTTATATTATGCTGCTTTAGAAAATGGATTTACAGCATCAAGTACTTTTTTAAGTGAAAAAACTACATTTAATTTAGGTGATACTACATATTCACCAAGTAACTCTAATAATATATATGCCAATAAAGAAATAACTTTAGCCGCCGCTATAGCATATTCTGATAATATTTACGCTATGAAAACACATCTTTTTTTAGGAAAAGAGATGCTATCAAATATTATTAAAAAAGTTAAAATTAGTACTCCTGTAGAACAAAATGCATCTTCTGCCCTTGGAACCACAGAAATAAACATGTTAGATTATAGTAACGGATACATTACTCTTGCTAATAATGGAACATATGTTAAACCACATTTAATAGAAAAAATAACTGATGAAAATGATAACATCCTTTATGAATTCAATTATGAAGAAGAGTATATTTTAAATCAAAAATATGTGTATATTCTTAATAATCTATTAACATTAACTTATAATTATAACTTAGTAGACTATACTTCTCCAACTTTGATTAGTATTTCAAATGAATTAAATGGTAAATATGCAGTTAAAAGTGGTAGTACAAAAAGTGATTATTGGACTATCGGATATAATAAAAACTATTTAGTAATGGTATGGAATGGAAACGATGATAATAGCGATGTTAAATTAAGTGAATCAAGATTAGTAAAAAAAATATGGGCTAAAACAATATCATCGCTCAAAGAAGATGATGATGGATGGTATGATATTCCTAAAGGAATAACTTCTTCTATTATAGATGCTAAAACAGGTAGCATTTCATTAAATTCTGGATTAGTATGTTATTATGAAAAAGGAACTGAACCAAATTATACATATGTAGACTTATATGAAAAAATATCAAACTAAAACTCAAAGTTTTTTACTTTGAGCTTTTTATGATTTTATTCTATAGATTGTCCACATTCTGAACAAAATTTACCAGTAACTACCGCTCCACATTTAGGACAGTGTTTTTCTGTAAATTCTTCTGATTGTTTTTCTTTTGCAAACATTGTTCCTTCTTCTGGTTGATTCGTTTGTGGATTATAAGGAGAAGAATTATTTGCATTTTGATTAGCTGTGTTCATCATTCCAGCAGCAGCTCCACCAGCCATATTCATTCCCATGAATCCCATCATTGCTCCATTTGGATTACTTGCTGCATTTCTCATAGCATCAGAAGCTGCAGAAGCCATTAAGCCAGACTGTAAATTTTGATTAGAGAATATAGAAGCTTCATCAATTTTATTAACTTTCTTCATTGATTCTTCAGTTAAATTAATATCTGCTAATGCAACATCTGTAATTTCTAAACCATATTGTTGTCTCCATGATTCATCTAAACATACATTCATTTCATTAGATATGTCACCACCATACAATCCCATATCTCCAAATGAAACTTTATTCTTTCTCATTACTATTGAAATAGCTTTGGTTAATTGCTCAATAAATTTTCCTTGTAACTGAGTTCCTACTATTTCTTCATAATATATTGTGTCCTTTGGATTAGCACCAATTACTGTATTTACAAGTAAAACTGGATCTACTACTTTAAAAGCGTATTCTCCAAAAAATGTTACTTCTAACATACCATATTTCTCATCAGTAATTTTTTTTGCTTGTGGAGAACCAAACTTATTTCCAACAATAGTAAGTAAATTTACATAATAGACTCTTTGATCTTTAGCAGTTTGACCACCATAAGTAAAACGTTTTCCTATTGTTTTGAAAGTGTCAATTATTCCCTTTCCTAATCCTCCAGTAAATATACTTGGTTCACTACTTGAATCAAAAGTATATGTTCCTGCTTCAGACGTAAATTCTTTAATTTGACCATTATCAATGATCATCATTGCCATTCCTTGAGGTACTACAATTGCACTACCATTAGAAATAACATTTTCTGAAGGATTTCTATTACCTTCTCCGTGATTTAATAATCCTCTTTGAATTAATACATTTTTTTCCATAGCTGGACAACTTACAAACTCTTTAAATTGATCACCTAAAGAACTTGATGTTGAAGATACTAATGCTTTTATTAATCCCATAATACACCTCTTTTCTATTAAATTATAGCATTAAATAAAAATGAAGTAAAATATTTTTCATTACTTCATTATTATTTACACATTTTTATTTATATCTATTACTATTTGATATTTATCTGGTAAATCTACTTCGCTCATAGAAATCAAGTTAGTTATATAATTAAATGTTGAAACGTAATCCCTTATGTCATTTAATACATTTGGAAGATTTACTTCTCCATCTTCATTAACATACCCATCATTTTCTTCTTCCTCTTGAGTACTGTCATTATTTTCTTCTTCAATAGTAGTATTACTATTACTTTCAATATAATTTTGTTCATTAATTATATTTGATTCTAAATCTTGAGCAGATTCTGCTGGATGATTTTCCTCTTTTGGAGAAACTGGATGCAACTCTGTATCAGAAGTTTGAATACTCTCTGTATCAGAAAAAATATTATCTATATTTTGAGCAGTATCAGTCGTTTGAAATGGATTAATAATTTCACTATTGTCTTCATATATTTTTGGTTCATTTTGCTCTTCTTTAATTTCAACTATTTCAGGTACTTTTAAGTCAAGATTTTCTATTTGTTCCGCAGGAATAGTTTCTTCTTTCTTCGGTTCTGGTTTTAAAAATTTCATTATATCTTCTGGAATCTCTTCATTTTCAATTTTATCTTTATTTAATAAAGTTGCTATTTCATCTTCTGTTTGTTTAACAGTTAATTTTTCACTTATAATTCTTTTTAATAAATTATTTTGTAAATCCGCATTGTTAAGAGTTAATAAACTACGAGCATGTCTTTCTGATATTTGATTATATAATAATGCATTTTGTACTTCTTTTGGTAAATTTAGTAGTCTTAATTTATTTGCTATTGATGACTGACTAACACCCAATTTTGAAGCTATATCATCTTGGGTAAAACCTTTATCTATCAGTTTTTTATATGATTGAGCTTCTTCTATTACAGTTAAATTCTTTCTTTGAATATTCTCTAATAATGCTATTTCAGCACTAGTATTATCATCAGTGTTCATTATGATTGATGGAATACTTTTAAGACCAGCTAAAATAGAAGCTTTGTATCTGCGTTCACCAGCTATTATTTCATATTTTTCTCCAATTTTTCTAAGAACTATTGGTTGTATAACACCATATTTTACAATAGATGTAGCAAGTTCATTTAATTCTTTTTCATCAAATGCTAGTCTTGGTTGAAATCTATTTGGCAATATATCTCCAACAGGTACATATATAATTTTATTCTCTTCCATATTTATCTTCCTTTTTATTCTATACAATTATTTTAATATATTTAGAATATTTTATCAAGATAAAACTGTTTTCTTTTTATAAATATACATTATTTGTATACATTTAATAACATACTATATTTTCTAGGATATAAGTTATTAGTATTACTTATTTTTTTTAATACGACTATTGATCTTAATGCATGTAGAATTGGTAATTCATATCTAATGACTTCTTTAAAATCAAATCCTAAATTTCTAATTAAATCTTCATACTTATTAATTTCACTATCAATATTAGATTTTAATGGTAAAAAATAACCATTAATTTTTAAAGTTGAAACTGATAATTCACTAATTATTCCAAGGTTAGATACAGCTCTGCATGTTACTATATCAAAACAATTTCTATTATTTCTAGCATAGTCTTCCATTCTTGAACTAATTACTTTTATATTATTAAGTTCTAAGATAGAAATTAATTCTTTTAAAAATGTTACTTTTTTATTATTAGATTCTATTAATGTCATATTAATTCTAGGCATAAATATTGCTAATACTATGCCTGGAAAGCCTGCTCCTGAACCAAAATCACATATATTCATTCCATCTTTTATTTTATTTGTTTTAATTAAATATATGCTGTCATAAAAATGTTTTAAATATACATCGTTTTCAGAAGTGATTGATGTTAAATTGAATTTTTTATTAGTAGTAATTAAATAGTTATAATACACATCTAATTTATGTAATATATCATCATTTAATTCTATATTTATTTTTTTTAATTCTATGGAAAATTCTTCTTTATTCATTATTATATTCCTTTTTTAAGTATACTAATAGCATAGTAATATCAGAAGAATTAACTCCACTTATTCTTGATGCTTGTCCAATAGATAATGGTCTTATTTTTTCTAGTTTTTGTCTTGCTTCAGTAGCTATATTTCTTACTTTACTATAATCAATATCTTCTGGAATTTGTTTTTCTTCTAATTTTAACATCTTATTTACTTCTACATTTGTTTTATCAATATATCCTTTATATTTAATATTTGTTTCAACAATATCTTCTATTTCTGTTTCATAACTTAGATTCAAATAATTTAGTAAACTATGTAATGTGATTTCTGGTCTTTTTAATAATTCTTTTAATTTAATTTTACCTTGAATTAATGAAGAATTATTTAATTTTAGATATTCATTGTTTTCTTTATTATTCAAAAAATCTGTATTTTCAAGATAATTTGTTAGTTTTTCAATATTTGATACTTTATTCAAATATATATTATATTTTTCATCATCAATTAGACCTAATTTTCTTCCATAAGGTGTTAGTCTTAATGAAGCATTATCATGTCTTAATAATAGTCTAAATTCCGCTCTAGAAGTAAACAGTCTATAAGGTTCAGTTATTCCTTTATTTACTATATCATCAATTAAAACTCCAATATATGATTCATTTCTTTTTAATATAAATGGCTCTTCATTATTTAGCTTTAGCGTTGCATTTATACCAGCCATTAACCCTTGAGCAGCAGCTTCTTCATATCCACTAGTTCCATTTATTTGACCGGCTGTAAATAAATTCTCTATTATTTTAGATTCTAAATTCATTTTCATTTGTGTAGGATCTAATGCATCATATTCTATGGCATATCCATATTTAGTAATAATAACATCTTTTAAACCATCCAAAGTATGTAGTAACTTTTCTTGAATATCATGTGGCATAGTTGTTGAGAATCCTCCTACATAATACTCTATATCATCACTTCTTTCAGGTTCTAAAAAAATCTGATGTCTATCTTTATCACTAAATTTAACTACTTTATCTTCTATTGATGGACAATATCTAGGTCCTACACCTTCTACCATTCCACTATATAATGAACATTTATCTAAATTATCCATTATTATTTTATGTGTTAATTTATTTGTGTAAGTCAAATAACAAGGTACCTGATTTTCTACTTTGTATGTTGGACCATAAAAATTACTGAATGTTAAATAATCTTTATCTCCATCTTCTCTTGTAACCTCATTAAAATTAATTGAGCTTTTTAATATTCTTGGTGGAGTACCCGTTTTTAATCTAATTAATTTTAAACCGTTTTCTTTTAAGGAGTTGCTCAAAAACATAGAGTTTTTTTCTCCATGCGGACCTCCTTTATGTTTGTCACTTCCACACATTATATCAGAATTTAAATAAGTTCCCGTTGTTAATATTATAGCATGAGTATTAATTGTTTCGTTTTTTTCTGTGACTATTGCTTCTACTTTATTATTATTTACTATAATTTTGCTAACAAAAGCTTCTTTTAAATCTAAATTTTTTTGATTTTCAAGTGTTTTAAACATTTCTAATGGATATTTTACTTTGCATGCTTGAGCTCTTAATGATCTAACTCCAGGGCCTTTTTTTACATTTAACATTTTTATTTGTAAATGTGTTTTATCAGCATTGTAGCCCATTTCACCACCTAGAGCATCTATTTCTCTAACGACTATACCTTTTGCAGAGCCTCCGATCGATGGATTACATGGCATGTCAGCTATGTTTTTAAAGTTTCCTGTAACAAGTAGTGTTTTCTTACCCATACGTGCGCAAGCTAAAGAAGCTTCACATCCAGCATGTCCCCCTCCAACAACTATAATATCATAATTCATATTTTTACTTCCCTAAGCAAAATTTACTAAATATTTCATCCAGTAATTCTTCTTTATACACATTTCCTGTTATTTCACCTAATGTTTCCCATAATAATTTAATATCAATTTCTACTAAATCTACTGGTGTACCTGTACTAACAGAGTGCTCTATGTCATCAATTATTTTTACACATTTATTAAGCAACCCAATTTGTCTAATATTTGATACATATGTTAAATCCGATGTTTCTATTTTATTTAACTCAAATATATCACTTATTTTTTTCTTTAGTAGATTAACACTTTTTTCATCATATACTGATACATCAACATAATCATAGACATTTAATTCTTTAAATTTATTATTATTTATATCACTTTTATTATATATTACTAATACTTTTTTATCTTTTAACTTGTCTAAAATACTTTTGTCCTCTAGACTAAAGGTATCACCATCAACAACAAACATTATCGCATCAGACTCATCTATTTTATCTAAACTTTTTTTTACTCCAATTGATTCTACAATTTCGGTTGTTTCTCTTATTCCAGCGGTATCGTATAAGTTAACATTTATACCATTAATCACTATACTACCTTCTACAATATCTCTAGTTGTTCCCTCAATGTCCGTTACAATTGCTTTTTCTTCACCTAATAATTTATTTAAAAGGCTACTTTTTCCAACATTTGGTTTACCCACAATAGCGATATTTATACCATTCTTTATCATTACACCATTTTTGCTTCCATCAAGTAATTCGCTAATTTTTACTTTTGCTGTCTTTATTTTTTCAGATATTAATTTGTTGGTAACTATTAGTGCATCTTCATACTCTGGATAATCTATATTAACTTCTATATTAGCAATTAATTCTAACAAGCTATTTCTTATTTCTTTAATTTTTTTTGAAAGTTCACTACTAATACCTTTCATAGACATTTTTCTTGCAGACTCACTTTTGGCATTTATTAAATCACTCACTGCCTCTGCCTCAACTAAATCTATTCTCCCATTTAAAAATGCTCTTTTTAAAAACTCTCCAGGTTGAGCTAATCTTGCACCACTATTTAATAACAATTCCATTATTTTATTTACTGATAAAACTCCACCATGGGTATTTATTTCAACAACGTCTTCTTTTGTAAATGATTTAGGACTTCTAAAAACTGATACTAATACTTCATCTATTTTTTCATTTTTATTTATGATAAAACCATAATTAATAGTGTTGCTTTTTGCTTTATTTAAATTTTCGCTAAACAAATTATTAACAATTGAAATTGATTTACTTCCGCTGATTCTTATCACGTTTATTGAACTTTCACCAACTAAAGTGGCTATTGCAGCTATTGTATCATCCATATAATATCCCCTTCTCATCTTCAAGATTATAGCATAAAGTGTTTTTATTGTAAATTAAAAAGAGGAGTTATTCCTCTATTTCTTCCTTATACTTTATGATAATGTATCTGTCTGGCTCTTCGCCCTCACTCAATGTATCAATATTTTTAAAGTTTTGCAAAGCTGTATGAACTACCTTTCTTTCATAAGCATTCATAGGATCTAACTTAACTTCTATTTTACTTCTTAGAACATCTTTAGCAATACCTTTTACTTTTTTTTCTAGAAAGTAAGTTTGTTTTGCTTTATATTTTTCTACATCAACATTTACGTTAGCGTACATATCAATAGCGTTATATATAGCTTGTCTTAAATATATTTGAATTGAATCTAAAATGTGACCTTTTTTTCCAATAAGCACTGAACCATTTGAAGAAAAAATTTCGTAGTTTATTTGTCCATCTCTTATTTTGGTTTCTACATTTGCTTTAACATTTAAAGCATTTAATAATTCAGTAAGTATAGTCTTACCCAAATCTGACACATCAGAAATTTTAACAACTTCTAATATATATTTTTTTCCTCCAAATAGACCTGATTTTTCTTCTGTAAGTGAAGTAATAACATCACTTTCTTCTACATTTAGCTCATTAAGTGCCTTTGATAATAGGTCTACTTCAGATTTTGCCTGAAATTTATATTTTTCCATTATGCTTACTACCTTTCTTTGATAAATAATTTTGTACTATGGTAAATCCACTAGACACAATCCAATAAAGAGCGATAGCTGTTGGTAAACTAAATGATATAATTGATATGAATATAATCATAAACATACTCATCATTTTCATCTGTTTTGCTTGAGCATCATTACCACTAGTATTCATGTTTTTAAATGAGAAGTATGTAGTAGCAATAATTATAATGATTATGGCTATATACCAATAATTTCCTTGTGCAAAACCTTCTACTGGAGTTTGTCCTAAATGAAATACTAAAAACTTTTGTTCAAAGAATGCTGGTACTCTATATACTGCTTCTAAAAATGCAAAGAATATAGGTAATTGTAAAAACGATACCAAACAACCAGATACTGGATTAATATCATATTTTTTATAAACAATCATAGTATCTTGACTCTTTGCCATCATTGATTCTTTATCTTCTTTGCCTCTATATTTTCTCTCTATAGCATCTAAATCTTTTTGAGCTTTTTTCATATTTTCGCTCATATTCATAGATTTTTTTGATAAAGGGAACATACAAGCTCTTAAAGCAAGACCAATTATCATAATGGATAAACCATAATTTTTAACTATTAAACCTAATTTAACAATTAACCAAGCCAAAGGTTTTACAAAAAATGATGTCCAAATACCCTCGTATCCACCAGAATTTATTTTTAATTTTTCACAAGATGGTAACTTATCATATTCAACTAACAACTTATCAGAATTACTCTTATAAATTTCAATATCTTTTTTACTTTCTGGCTTACATAAAATATTTGATACATACGTTTTTGAAGTAGTTTTTCCATCCACTGTTGACTCTACAGTAAATCTTTTAGTACAACCACATAAAGAAAAAAGCATTAACACTAATATAATTAATTTCTTTTTCACTATATTTCTCCTTCCATTATTTTAGTTAAATCAGCCATTATACTATCATAAGAAGCATACGTAACTGCTTTCCTAACTATTATAACACAATCACATGATTTATTAAATTTTTTTTTCATGAGTATATCTTTGATTACCCTTTTATAATAATTTCTTATATGCGCTTTGCCAATCTTTTTACTAATGCTAATGCAATATCTATTATAATTATTAGTAGATTTGCGAAAATAAAAAACAAAATATTCACTATTCTTTTTTATACAGTTTTTCATTATCTTTGAAATTTCTTCATTTTTTCTAATTATGTACTTTTTATTCATAAACACTTCCTAGTAATATTATTATATAAAAAAAATTACTTATTTAAAAGTAATTTATTACTTTGCTAATAATTTTCTACCTTTTGCTCTTCTTTCTTTTACAACATTAGATCCTTTTTTCTTTCTTGATAAAAAACCAGAAGTCTTACTTTTCTTTCTATTATTAGGTTGGAAAGTTCTTTTCATTTTCTCCACGTCCTTTCTGTTAACTGAGGTTGATTATATAATATCGGGTATAAAAAGTCAATAATTTTACTTAAATTCCACCATTTTAATATTATCTTTTACTAAATCATTAAAACTATCATAGTTTTTTATTATTTTATATAAATCATATATAAACGATTTTGATTCAACTATACTTCCGTCACATAAATAACAGGTGGAATTCAACGGAATTGTATTTAATACATTATTATTTTTAAAATAATCTTTTATTAGTGTTTTATCTCCATTTTTTAAATCAATCACTTTATTAGCATATTCTTCTTTCAATGAATCTAATTCATTTTTATTATTATTTGAGTTATCAACAATATTTTCGTTATTATTTCTATTTGATACAATCCCATAATCATATAAAAGCACATAATCTAATATTTCATATACTTGTTCTAAGGTGAATCCCATCTTTTTATAAGCAAAATATGAGCATGAAAAACATAGCATGAGTTGATAAATTTTATCTGAATTTACTTTTTTAAAATTAAAATACTTCAGTATATCCATATAATTACCAAATAAAACTTTATCGATAATACTATAAAAATAAGCATAAAATACTTCATTTTTTTCTTTTTTAATAAAGTTCTCATAAAATTTTGAATATACTAGATTTAAATAATCTTCACTTCCGTATTTTATATTTATATTACTTTCTATACCATAAAATTCAATTAATCCATTCATATCTGTTTTTATTTTAAATAAACTTGAATTATAACTACCCAACTCTAAATTTGAATCATATTTAAATATAATGTCACAAGGATCTTTATTGTCGTTAATGCATAAAATTGATTTATAGACGACATAATTCATTCTTTTTTCATTAATTTCTTTTTCATTCTTACTTATTCTTTCCAAATATAACTCAAAACTATTAGAATCAACTTCTTCAATATTGGTAATAGATGTATAAAAATCGAATAATTTTTTTATGAAAAAATTTTTATAATAATATTGACCATATTCACATACAATTCCTACACCATTAACATTTGAAAAAAATGGAATAATTCTTGATCGAATAATATTTTTTATTTCTATGTCATTATTATAGTGATTAATAATTTCTTTAGAATATTCTGTTTTTTCAACTTCTATTTCTAACAAAGGATTTTTATAATTTTTTTCGAGTTTAATTTTGAAATTATGCCCTTTTTTAATCATATAATTATACAAATTTAAAAATATTATTTTCAGATTTTCTTCAAATACAGGGAAAAGCATAATTATAGGAGAATTTGATAGGTTTTTTTCTTCATATTTAATACTTAATTTTAAGAATTCTTTTTGATCAAAAACCGTGATTTTTGCCTTAACATCGGGGAAAGTTGGAGATACATTTTTATATATGTCTTTTATTAAATTCGAAATATCTTTTTTATATTCATTTATACCTATATTATAACTTAAACAAGATTTCACAAACGTTTCAAAGCTATTTTTATCATATATTTTATATGTGTTTTTTAAAAAAATATTTAGATTTTCTTTTTCGTTCATTTTTTACTTTTTCCTTTATTATAATTTTATCATATATTGTTAATTATTCAACTTTAATTAAAAAAAATTATGTTAAGTTGTTAACAATCTATCAACATATTATGTTAACTTATCAACAATTTATCAACATTTAAAAAGTGTAAAGATTTTCATTTTGTTGAAATTGTTAGTAATATTGTTTTTTATTCGAATTTTCTTTAAAAAAATGTTTACAAATAGTTAAATTGTTGTTAATATAAATGTTAAACAAATTTTTTGTTTTGACATTATTAAAAGTTGTTTTATAATTTAGGTATGTGAATTAACGAAAGGATGATTATTATGGATATAGAAGATATTTGGAATAATTTTATGAGTAAAGTAAAATCAAAAGTATCTTTAATGTCCTACAATTATATCTTTAAAGATCTTAAATTATACTCATATGATGATAGCGTTGCGACAATTATTGTACCTGAAAATGATTTATTACTTCAAAACATAAATAAAAACTATAGTGGAATTATTGAAGATATATTAGATGAAATAACTAATGATACTTGTGAAGTAAGATTCATTTTTGAAAAAGATATTAGAAAAGAAATGAATGTTAACTTAAATGAGGACTTATCTAATGAATTTGAAGAAGAAATAACCTCATATAAATATATAAGTAACTTTAATCCAAAATATACTTTTGATACGTTTGTTGTTGGAGAATCCAATAAATTAGCGTATGCTACTGCAGTTTCTGTAGCGAAAAACCCTGGTAAATTATATAATCCTTTTTTTATATATGCCAAGAGTGGTCTTGGAAAAACACATTTAATGCATGCAATTGGCAACTACATTGTTAATAACTCAGATAAAAAAGTATTATATATAACATCAGAACAATTTATAAATGATTATAGAGCTATAATTAATGCTAAAAGCAAATATGGTAACAATGTATCATATTTAGAAGCATTTCGAAATAAATATAGAAACATAGATGTTTTAATGATTGATGATATTCAATTTTTACAAAATGCAACTAAATCACAAATGGAATTTACTAATACTTTTAATTCTCTATATGATAATGAAAAGCAAATTGTAATTGCTTCTGATACTTCTATAAATGACTATAAATATTTGGAAGAACGATTAAAAACAAGGTTTAAGTGGGGATTAACTGAATCAATTAATCCACCCGAACTAGAATTAAAAAAGAACATTATTAAAAATAAAATAATGGTAAATGATTTTGATTTAGATATAGATGATGAAATAATTGACTATATTGCTAATAATTGTGGAAGTGATATACGAAATTTAGAAGGGTCTGTAATAAGGTTAGTAGCATATAAAGCTGCATTTAATATTCAAAAGGTAAACATTGACGTTGCTAAAGAAGCGTTACAAGAATTTAATACAAAAACAATATATAGAACAAATTCAGTAGCTAAAATAATAGATGTAGTGGCAAAATATTTTAATATTGATTCTTCAATGATTAAAGGAAAAATGAGAAAGAAAAATGTCACTGATGCTAGAGCAATTGCAATTTATTTAAGTAGAATAATGACAAATGAAAGCTTAGAAAGAATAGGCCTTGAGTTTGGTGGAAGAGATCATTCAACAATTATATATTCTCATGAAAAAATATCTAATCTACTAAAGACAAATAATGAGATACAAGAAGAAATTAGAATACTTAAAGAAAAAATATGTGAATAAGTTAACATATTTATTAACATCTTATCAATGATAAATATTTAAAAAATACAAGTATTTATCTTAAAATAAATAAGTTATCAACATTATTAACACTCTATATTAATATTAAAAATAATAAAAGGAGGAAATTATGAAATTATTAATAGAAAAAAATGTTTTACTTGAAGGTTTAAATTATGTTAGTAGAGCATTATCAACAAGAAATATAATTCCAGTATTAAATGGAATAAAATTTGATTTAAATAAGAAAGGTTTATATTTAACCGCAACAGATAATGATATTACAATTCAATCATTTATATCAGCTAAAAATATTAAAAGTATAGATGAAGAAGGATGTACTATCATATATGGAAAATCATTATTAGAATTAATAAGAAAACTTCCTAATGAAGATATATTAATTGAAAACTTCGAAAATGCAGAGGTTTCATTTAAAACACAAAGTGCAATATACAATTTTAATTGTTTTCTATCTAGTGATTATCCAAATATTAAACTTGAAGAAGTTGAAAATCCTATTAAACTTTCTGGAGAAAGATTTAAAGAAATTATCAACAAAACTTCATTTGCTTGTTCACTTCAAGAAAGTAGACCTTTATTAACTGGTGTAAATATTAAAATTATAGGAAATATCTTTGAATGTATAGCAACTGATTCATATAGACTATCGAAAGTTAATATTGAATTGGATAAAATGTTTGAAAATAATGTAAATATTGTTATACCTTCTAAAAATATAAATGAATTAGTTAAAACAATAGAGGGAGATTCCGAATTAGAAATTCATATATTTTCAAATAAAGTTTTGTTTAAACATGATAATATAATTTTTCAATCATCTTTATTAAATGGTACTTATCCAAATACTGACAATTCTATTCCAAAAGAATTTAAATATAAAATAAAAGTAGATTTGAAGGAATTATACGACATTCTAGATAGAGTTTCACTAATAACTCAAACAAAAGATAAAAATATAGTAGATCTTAGTATAACGGCTAATAAACTTATTATTAAAGCATCTAGTGTAGAAATGGGAAAAGTTGAAGAAACTATGAACATAGAAAATGAAACAAGTAACGAATTAAAAATATCATTTAGTTCAAAATATATGATAGATGCTCTTAAAGTATTTAATAAAGAAAAAGTAACACTTTTATTAAATGGTGAAATTAGTCCAATAATAGTAAAAGAAATAGAAAATGAAGAATTAACAGAATTAATATTACCAATGAAAACTTATTAAAAACAGCATATTTTGAAGAAAAAATCAATAATAATTAAAATTTATTGATTTTTTTTAATCGTTCGACATAATTCGACAAATTTCGTGCTTTCAATGTGATATTATACGTGGCATTATTTTTTGAAAGGAGGAAAATTTAATATGAATTATGAAATAAATCATGATACACAAGTTATATTACCAATATCTGCTAAAAAAAGTAAAATAGTTGATAATAACAATGAATATATTGTTGATGAAAGTGTACAAAAAATAATGGAGTATAGTTGTGAATATTTTGGTAGTTCATTTGAAGGAAGAAAAGAAGGTACAAAAAAATTACTTGGGATAACCCATAAATCACCGATAATAGTAGAAGAAACAGAAAGATTAATTTTCTTTCCAACAAAGTCACCTGATTCTAGTGAATGTATGTGGATAAATTTAAATAAAATAGAAAAACACTATTCAATTGACAAGGATACTACAGCAATCGTATTTAAAAATGGAGACATACTAGAAGTAGAAATATCATTAGGATCTCTTACCAATCAAATACTAAGAGCTACAAGATTAAAATATGTACTAGATGAAAGAATTAAAAAAAAAGATAAATAAATAAGATTTATCTTTTTTTAAACGTATTTTTATGTTATAATATTTATGTTGTATAGGAGTACTTAAAAAACAAAAAATTAAAATTTAGGGGTTAAAAGAGGTTGAAAAATGAATATTACTAAAATCGAATTAATTAATTTTAGAAATTATAGTAAGAAAATACTTAGTAATTTTTATAATCTAAATATTATTATCGGAAAAAATGGTATAGGTAAAACATCAATACTTGAAGCAATATATTTAGGTAGTTTAGCAAATTCATTTAAAACAAGCAACGAATATTCAATTATTAAAGAAGGTGAAGAGTATTTTAAAATTAAAATCTATTATTTTGATTATGGTTTTAGAAAGAATTTAGAATTATATTTAGATAAATATGGAAAAAAGACAAAAATTTATTCTAAACTGCAAAAAAAACTAAGCGATTTTATATCACAATATAGAGTAATATTATTATCACCTGATGAGTTAAAACTTATTAAGTCATCTCCAACAACTAGAAGAAATTATTTAAATATTCAAATTTCACAATTACATAAGGAATACATTTATTATTTAAATAACTATAACAAACTTATAAAAAATAAAAACGAGTTTTTAAAAAAATTACTGCTGAATAATAATATAGATACAAGATATCTTGATGTTATTGATGAAAAAATTGCTGAAGAAGGCTTAAAAATTCACGAATGTAGATCAGATTATATTAACAAAATTAATAAATATATTAATAAAATATTTAATAGTTATGTAAGTAAACAAAATATTTCTTTAAATTATATTTCAGATTATAATAATTTAAATTCAGATAAAATAATTAAGGAATTAAAAAAATATAGAAGAAAAGATATTAATTTAGGTATGTCTACTTTCGGTATTCATAGAGATGATATAGAATTTATTCACAATGGGATAAATTCAAAAGATTATAGTTCTCAGGGTTATCAAAAATTAATTATATTAGCTATGAAATTATCAGAAATTAAAATTTTCAATGATGATTATAATATAAAACCAATATTATTACTAGATGATTTGTTCAGTGAATTAGATGAAAAAAATAGAAATAGTATTTTTAAATCACTTGATAAAGACATTCAAATATTTATTACAACTACTGATTTAAAAAATATTGATAAAAGAATAATAAAAAAGTCAAAAATATACAATTTGAATAAGGAGAAAAACGAAAATGAAAAAACAAATGACAAATGATGATGATTATGGAGATAATGATATACAGGTATTAGAGGAACTTGAAGCAGTAAGAAAAAGACCAGGTATGTATATTGGAACAACTGGGTCAAGGGGCTTACATCATTTAATATGGGAGATTGTTGATAATGCTGTTGATGAAGCATTAGCTGGTTATTGTGATGACATAGAAGTAATAGTTAATGAAGATAATAGTGTTACGGTAAAAGATGATGGAAGAGGTATGCCCA
The DNA here is from genome assembly GCA_964507635.1 of uncultured Clostridium sp. GTDB lineage: Bacteria > Bacillota_I > Bacilli_A > RF39 > UBA660 > CAG-1000. The sequence goes on along the minus strand of CAZDPZ010000003.1, from coordinate 604 downwards.
CTGGAATTCACCCTAAAACAGGACTTTCAACTGTAGAAACAATTTTTACAGTATTACATGCTGGAGGAAAATTTGGCGGAAAAGGATATAAAGTATCAGGTGGACTTCATGGTGTAGGAGCTTCAGTTGTAAATGCCCTTTCTTCTTGGCTTGATGTAAAAATATATAGGGATGGAAATGTTTATTATCAAAAATTTATTAATGGTGGACATTCAGATGGTCCTTTAAAAACAATTGATAAGTGTGATCTTAATAGAACAGGAACAACTGTAACATTCAAACCAGATCCTTCAATATTTGAAGAAACAATAGAATTTGATTTTGAAGTGCTAGAAGAAAGAATTAGAGAACTTGCTTTTTTAAATAAGGGATTGAGAATTATTTTATCAGACTTAAGAAATAATAAAAAAGAGGAATTCTTATATAATGGAGGAATAATAGAATATGTTAAACTATTAAATAAAAACAAAACTCCAATTAATAATGATGTAATTTATATTGAATCTACAGAAAAAAACATAGAGCTTGAAGTGGCATTACAATATAATGATGGCTACAATTCAAATTTGTATTCATTTACAAATAACATAAATACTATAGAAGG
>CAZDPZ010000002.1:0-33886 GCA_964507635.1 uncultured Clostridium sp. | reverse complement strand
GTGGTATAATATTAATATAAATTTAGTGTTGACAAAACTTAGATAGTCAATTTATCGATTAAAAATGGGTAAAAAATTACTCATTTTTTTGTCAGGAAATCGACCAGGAATGAGTGTCAAAAATAAATTAGGAAATAATCAGGAATTGAAAAGTCAAAAATATTCAAAACTCTGCAAACCCTTATAATTGTATCTTTAGTTTTACTGCAATTGTCACGAATAGCTTTTAAAATTCTAATATTTAATTTTATTGATAGAACTTTATTATCAGATGTGATAGTAAATATAATATATGCAACTTTAATTACTAATATTATATTTATAGTATTAACAAAGAAAAAATTAAATATAAATATTTTTCCAAAAAGGTTTAATAGAAAATATATAATATTAACAATTTTTGTATTCTTATTTTTATTAATAACACCAGTTATAACAAAAAAATATGAAATATATAGCATATTATCACTTATATATAATTCTATTTTTACTGTAATTCTAGAAGAAATAATCTTTAGAGGAATTATTTTTAAAGAATTAAGTTTAATGAAAAATGATAAAACTGCATATATAGTCTCAACATTATTATTTGCATTATGGCATATAGGGTATATTGATACAATAATATGGAGGACATCTTTGTTTTTTCTAAATGCAAATATTTTTAATATTATGTTTTGAAAGTAATAACAGGCTTAGTTATTGGAATTATTTTAGGATTTTTTAGAAACAAAAATAAAAATGTGTATTCTTCAATATTAGTTCATACGTTCATAAATACTTTGGGTAGTTAGAAGAAGAATATAGTGTTTCTGTAGTTGCATTCATAACAAAAAAAGAAGTAAGTACAATAAAAATTCAGGAGTGATAAAATATGGCAATGTGGAATCCTTGGCGAGGTTGTAAAAAATGTAGTGATGGTTGTTTACATTGCTATATTCATAAAGGAGATTTCAAAAGAAATGTTAATACTAATGAAATAGTAAAGACAAAAGATTTTGAAAAGCCAATAGAAAAATTAAAAAACGGGAATTATAAAATGAAATCTGGAATAGTTTATACTTGTTTTTCAACAGATTTTCTAATTGAAGAAGCAGATGAGTGGAGAAAAAAATGTTGGGAAATGATTAAAGAAAGAAAAGATTGTACTTTTTTATTTTTAACAAAAAGAATAGATAAATTTATGGAATCTATTCCTTGTGATTGGAATGAAGGCTATGATAATGTAGTTATTTGTTGTACTGTAGAAAATCAAAAAAATGCAGATTATAAACTATCAATATTTAAAGATTTACCAATAAAGCATAAATGTATTATAGCGCAACCCTTGCTAGAAAAAATAGATATTGAGAAATATCTAGATGATATAGAGCTTGTTGTAATTGGTGGAGAATCTGATTTTAATGCTAGACCATTTAATTATGATTGGGCTTTAAGCATCAGAGAGCAATGTATAAGAAAAAATGTAGATTTTGAATTTAGACAATGTGGGACATATACTATAAAAGATGGAAAAAAAATAAAATTCAAACAAAAGATTTGTGTAAACAAGCAAAATTAGCCAATATCGATTATAGGAAACAGTAAATAAATACAATTTATAAATTAAAATGAAAAAAATAAAGTGATATTATTATAATTGTACATGATGTGATATAATTAGATAATATAAGAAATTTATGTTAATATATTAACAATATAAATATATTTTTATATATTAATAATAGTTAATCAGGAATTTTTGACTATATACAAATATATAATACAAACTGACAGGTTTCATATTCGGGCTTATTAGCAACAGATTAATAAATAATATTATATGTGGATAGAAATGTGTTTCGTAAATGTATTTTTTTATAGAAATAATATAAAATTAAAAAATAAAATGAAAGGTATTTTATATGAAAAAAGAAAATTTAGATGGTTTATCGATAGAAGAGGTAAAAAAATTACAAGAAAAATTTGGTAAGAATGAATTGGAATCTGAAAAGAAAGAAAGTTTTTTTACGAAGATAATGCATACGATAAGTGAGCCGATGTTTTTATTATTAATTATAGCCTCTGTTATTTATTTTATATTGGGAGAACCTAGGGATGGAGCAATAATGTTAATATTTGTTGTTGGAATAATAAGTATTGATATTATTCAAGAGTGGAAAACAGATAAAACATTAAGTGCATTAAAAGATTTATCGGCACCAAAAGTTAGAGTAATACGTGATGGAAAAGAACAGATTATAGCAAGTAGTGAATTAGTTCCTGGTGATTTAATGATCATCTCCGAAGGAGTAAAAATTCCAGCAGATGGATATATAGTTAAAGTAAGTGCTTTATGTGTAGATGAATCGTCATTAACAGGAGAGGCGGAAGGAGTCTGGAAAGTTACAATTGATAAAGCTGAAAAATGTGATGATTATTGGAGAACAGATTATTGTTATGCAGGAACACTGGTAATACAAGGAATTGCCACGGTTAGAGTTGACAAAACAGGATCATTAACTGAATATGGTAAGATTGGGAAGAATGTGGCAGGAGCTGTTCAATCATTAACTCCGTTGCAAAAACAAACTAGTAAATTAGTGAAAATATGTGCAATAATTGCATTAGTTCTGTTTATAGCGGTTGGTATTATAACATATTTAAATATTCCAGATCATTCATTTAAAGACAGGATAATAGAAAGTATATTATCTGGCGTTACTCTTGCTATGGCTATGATTCCAGAAGAATTTCCAGTAGTATTAACTGTGTTTTTGTCGATGGGAGCTTGGAGATTAGCAAAAAAGCAATCTTTAGTAAGAAAATTACCAGCAGTAGAAACTTTGGGAGCTGTTTCAGTATTATGTGTAGATAAAACAGGAACAATTACAATGAATCAAATGGAAGTTGAACAAGTCTGGTCAGTTGATGAAGATTTAATAAAGCTATCAGAGATTATGGGATTAGCATGTGATGTAGATGCATATGATCCAATGGAAAAAGCAATGTTAAGACATTGCAAAAAGGTAGGATTAACAAAAGAAAAATTATTTTCTGGACATTATATTAAAGAATATGCATTTTCAAATGAATTAAAAATGATGGGGCATGTTTGGAAAAATAATGATAAAATTACTATAGCTTTAAAAGGGTCAGCAGAAAAAATATTAACAATATGTGATATAAGCGAAGAAGATAAATTAGTTGTTGAAAAAAAAGTAATAGAGTTATCTAAAAAAGGATTAAGAGTTATTGCTGTTTCTTATCAGACATTAACAAATGAAAATGAGATACCAGATAAAATAACAGATTGTAAAGTAACATTGTGTGGCCTAATAGGATTAATAGACCCTCCAAGAGAAAATGTTAAAAAAGACATAGAATGTTGTACAAGAGCAGGAGTTCGTGTAGTAATGATAACAGGAGATAATGGAATAACAGCAAAATCAATAGCAAATCAAGTAGGTATTCCAAATAGTGATAACATTATAACTGGTGATGAACTTGAAAAAATGACCGATGAAGAATTAAAAGAACATGTTAAAAATGTTAGTATATTCTCTCGTGTTATTCCAGAACACAAAATGAGAATTGTAAAAGCGTTTAAAGAAAATGGAGAAATAGTTGCAATGATAGGGGATGGAGTTAATGATGCTCCTGCATTAAAATATGCAGATATTGGAATTGCAATGGGAAAACGTGGATCAGAGGTATCGAGAGAAGCTGCTGATTTAATATTAATGGATGATAACTTTTCAACAATAGTCGATACAATTAAAGATGGTAGAAGAATATATGATAACATAAGGAAATCAATAGGATATATATTTACAATACATATTCCAATAGCATTTTCATCTTTATTAGCACCGTTATTAAAGATTAGTCCATCAAATTTATTGTTATTGCCATTACATGTTGTATTATTAGAATTAATAATAGATCCAACTTGTTCCGTTGTATTAGAAAGGCAACCAGCCGAAGAAGATATAATGAATAGAAAACCTCGTAATCCAAAAGAAAACATTTTAACTTCATCAACATTAATAAAGAGTATTATACAAGGATTAATTATATTTCTTTCATCATTCGCAACATATTATTTTACATTAAGCAAAAATCTATCCAATATTACTGTGGCTCGTACAATGGGATTAGCAGTAATTATATTTGCTAATTTATTCTTAGTACAAGTAAATAGTTCAGATAGTGATTATGCAATAAAATCTATATCAAAGTTAGCAAAAGATAAAGTAATGTGGATAGTAAATGTAGGAATTATAATCGGCTTTTTATTAATTTCTTATACTCCTTTAAATACTATATTAAAATTGACATCTTTATCATTTAATGAATTATTAAGTGTAATTGGAATTTCGTTAGGATCAGTAATATGGTATGAAATTATTAAATTAATAAGAAAAATTAAAAATTCTCTTAAAAAGAATTAATATATAATTTGATAATTTACTATGTAATAAATTTGTAATTACTCATTAATGAATAAAATATTATGACATTCTAAGATTTGTCAATATTAAATTTTTATGTTATATTAGAACACTGAAAACACATGTAAGTTATAATTTTTCAAAAATTTATAAAAAATTTATAATTAAATGTTATTATCATTTAGAGTGATTTGAGGTGATTAAAATAAATATATCGATTAAAAAAAAGATGATTATATCAAATGTGCTTATGATAGTTATACCTATTATTAGTTTCTTATTATTAGTTGGAATTGGATTATTAATAATTGATTTTGAAAGATGGGATTCAATCGAAAATGTATACGAAAATAATAAAAATACTTTTACAGCTCAAAGCATTATTTTATCGTATAAAGAAATATTATTAAAAAATCCAAAACAAGAAAAGAAAATAGAAATTATAAATAAAATGGATAAAAGACTAACACGATTAGGTTATTCATTTAAAATGCTCTATAATGACGAAATATTAATGAGTACATTATCTAATATCAATCAAGATAGGATTAACAATAATATTGATGAAGATAATGAATATTTATTTATAGAAAATGATAAAGAATCTTTTTTAGTCATTAATTTTGAAAATAAAAGTAATCATTATAAAATAGTTGCTTATACTCAGAATAACACACTAAACAATAATAGATTATTTTCAAATATAAAGATATCTTTAATAGCATTAATTACAATAGTTATCGTTATAATGTTTATAATAGTTATTCTAACTAATTTATTGTTATCATCTTGGATTACGAAGACAATTCTTAGACCTTTAGATATGCTAAAAAAAGGAACAAGAAAAATTAGAAATGGTGATTTAGAATTTGAAATAGATTATAAAAAAACTGATGAGTTTGGTGAAGTATGTGATGATTTTAATAAAATGAAAAAACAATTGCAATTATCAGAAGAATCACGAAATAAATATGAAGAATATAGAAAAGAGATAATTAACGGTGTTTCACACGATTTAAGAACGCCACTAACATCCATTAAAGGGTATGTTGAAGGTCTTCAAGACGGAATAGCAAGTACACCAGAAAAGAAGAAAAGATACTATAATGCTATTCACACAAGAGCATTAGATATTGAAAAAATGATTAATAGTTTGTCTTCTTTATCAAGTATAGAAAATAAAGAATATAAATATAAGTTTGAAAGAACAGAAATGAATGAATATATGAAAACAACACTAGATTTTTATAGACAAGAGTTTCAATCTAAAAATATTAAAATAAATTTCATATCTAAAACAAATGTACATGTAAATTTAGATAAAGTCGAATTTAAAAGGGTTTTTGATAATTTATTTGAAAATACCTTTAAGTATGGAAAAAAAGAAAATCCCATTATTGATATAAGTTTAATTAAAAAAAATAATTATATCATTTTAACTTATAAAGATAACGGTAAAGGAGTAGAAGAAAAAGAATTAGAAAACATTTTTCTTGATTTTTATAGAGGTGATATTGCAAGAACAAAGCCAGAAAATGGAAGTGGTTTAGGTCTTTCAATTACTAAAAGAATAATAGAGGGTCATAAAGGAACAATCAATGCTAGAAATAATAAAGGGTTAGAGCTAGTTATGACTATACCAATTGCAAAGGAGAAATAATGGAAAAAATATTAATAATAGAAGATGATAATTTAATTGCTGAATTAGAAAGAGATTATTTGGAAGCTAATAACTTTGAAGTTGAAATAGAAAATAATGGTAAAAGTGGATTAATCAAAGCAAAAAATCATAAGTACGATGCAATTTTATTAGATATAATGTTACCAGAAATTAATGGTTTTGAAATTGCTAGAGAAATAAGAAAGTCATCTCTTGTTCCGATTTTAATGATTACTGCAAAAAAAGAAGAAATTGATATGGTTAGAGGATTTGGAATTGGTGTGGATGATTACATATTAAAGCCTTTTTCTCCAAGTGAGTTAGTAGCAAGAGTAAAAGCACATTTATCCATACATCAAAAGTTAACTAGCAGAACTTGTATAACAGATTTAAAAGTATTTATTTTTGATAATTTAAAAGTAATACCAGATTCATATCAAGTTTATAAAGATGACAATGAAATCATACTAACTAATAAAGAATTTGAATTGTTATTGTTTTTAATTAATAATAAAAACATTGTTTTATCAAAAGATGTATTATTTGATAAAATTTGGGGAGTTGATTCATTTGGGGATACCGCAACAGTTGCAGTACACATAAATAGATTACGAGATAAAATAGAAGATGATTCCTCAAATCCCAAATTTATACAAACTGTATGGGGAGCCGGATATAAATTTAAAGCCTGAATAGGTTTTTTATTTATAAAAAATTTAATAATTGTTTATTTATATTTTATTATTTTCATATATATTTATATTTAGGACTTGGTAGTATGCAAATAACAAATTATAAAGTACTATGCTAATAAAAATGTAGTATTATTCTGTCTTAACTATACCATTTCTAAAATAATTAAGGAACATTGATAATGGAGAAATATGTTAGTAAGCATTTAATTAATATAATTAGTATTATCGGATTATTATTAACTTCGATTTTCATAATATATTGTTATTCTAATGGTATATTTGATTCACAAGCAAACATGACATTATTTTTAAATAAATTTGGAATATTTGCTCCAATTATTTTTGTGATTATGCAAGCTGTTCAGGTGATTGTTCCTGTTATTCCTGCAAATATAACATGTGGATTAGCTGTAATATTTTGGGGAGGAATAAAAGGTTTTATTTTGAATTACATAGGAATATGTGCAGGCTCTATTATTGTATTTTTATTAGCAAGAAATTATGGAAAAGCATTTGTAAAAAAAATAATTGGTAGTGATAAATATATTAAATATGAGGAAAAATTTAATAAAAATGGAAAATTTGAAAAACTATTTGCAATTTTAATATTTTTACCATTTGCACCAGATGATTTTCTTTGCTATTTTGCTGGAATTACAAATATTAAAATATCAAAGTTTATTATAATAATACTTTTTGGAAAAGTATTTGGTATTATATCATACAGTCTTTTTCTAACTGAAATTTTTAAATTGTTTGGTATACGATAGGAGGAATTAGTTTGAAAGTTTTAATATATACAGAATTATTAAGTAAAATGAAAAAATCTGGCATCGGAAAGGCTACAGAGCATCAAATAAAAGCATTGAAAGACAATAATATTCAATGTGTTTTATTTAAAAAAAATATTAATGATGTAGATTTAGTTCATATTAATTATTATGGATTAGGATCATACATGTTAGCCAAAAAAGCAAAAAGATTAAATAAAAAGATTATTTATCATGCTCATTCTACAGAAGAAGATTTTAAAAATTCATTTATATTTTCTAATGCATTGTCTCCTTTATTTAAAAAATGGATATGTAAATGTTATAAATTAGGAGATTATATTATTACACCAACAGATTATTCAAAATCTTTATTAGAGTGGTATAATTTAAATAAAAAAATAGAAGTGTTATCTAATGGAATAGATTTGAATTTTTTTAAAAAAAGCGAATGTTTTCGAGAAGAATTTAGAAAAAAATATAATATTAAGACAAATGATATTGTAATAATATCTGTAGGATTATATTTAAAGAGAAAAGGAATTTTGAATTTTATTGAACTTGCTAAAGAAATGCCTGAGTACAAATTTATTTGGTTTGGTTCAAGCCCTTTAATATTTGCTCCTCAAGAAATAAAAAAAGCATTAAATACAAAAATAGACAATTTACTATTTGCGGGATTTGTTGAACAAAAAGAGTTAAGAAAAGCTTATTCTGGTTGTGATTTATTTTTATTTATGACATATGAAGAGACCGAAGGAATTGTAGTTCTTGAATCACTAGCAACTAAAACGAAAACTTTAATTAGAAATATTCCAGTATATGATAATTGGTTAAAAGATAATATTAACGTTTATAAAGCAAATACTAAAGATGAATTTAAAGCAAAAATAAAATTAATTATTAATAATGAAATTCCGGATTTAACAGAAAATGGTTACTATGTTGCTAAGGAAAGAGAAATTAGAAAAACAGGAAAGAAATTAATTAGTATATATAAAAAAGCATTGAAAGGAAATTAATATGAAAGTTTTATTATCAGTTGATTGTTTTAAAAATCAAATAAATGGTGTGAACACATCTGTAAAAATTTTACAAAAAGAACTAAAAAGTAATGGAATAGATGTTAGATTATTAGCTTTATCTGATACTGACAAATCAGAAATTATTAATAATGATTATTATATTTCATCATTTAGTGTATCTAAAATATATCCTGGAGCTAGAGTATCTTTAACATGTAATAAAAAAATAGAAAGAGAAATAGAAGTTTGGCACCCAGATATAATTCATACTCAAACTGAATTTTCTACCTATTATTTAGCAAAAAAAATTTCAAAAAAATTAAAGATTCCAATGGTTCATACACTTCATACAATGTATGAAGATTACCATGAGTATGTATGCAAAAATGAAAAAATTTCTAAGGAAATAATAAAAAAAATATTAAAAAGATTTTTAAAAAATTATAAGTATTTAATTGTTCCAAGTGAGAAAGTAAAAAACTCTATTATAAATAATAATATTTATAATAATAATATTAATATAATTCCTACGGGAATTGATTTAAATCAATTTAAACAGAAAATATCAAATGAAGAAAAAGTTTATTTATTTGACAAATATCAAATTAAAAAAAATGACAAAATATTAATTACTGTAAGCAGATTAGGTAAAGAAAAAAATATTGAAGAATTGATTGAAATAATAAAAAGAATTAGGGGCATTGATAAGTGTATTAAGTTACTTATAGTTGGTGATGGTCCTAATAAAAAGCAATTAGAAAAAATAATAAAAAATTATAAACTTGAAAGTAGTATTTTTTTTGTAGGGATGGTGGATCATAAAGATATATACAAGTATTATCAATTAGGAGATATATTTATAAGTGCTTCTACTAGTGAAACTCAAGGGCTAACATATATAGAAGCATTAGCAAATGGGTTACCTTTAATATGTAAAAAGGATGATTGTTTAAATACGATAATACTTGATAATCAAAATGGATATCAATATTTTGATATTGATGAGGCTGTGTTGAAGATAATTTTTCTTTTTCAAAATGAAAGTAATATTAGCATAATGGAGGAAAAATCTAAAACAATATCAAACGCATTTAGTAAAAAAATATTTACAAGAAAAATAGTTAATTTATATAAAAAAATAATTATACGTGAAAAAAACAATAAATATTATAATAACGAGTGCATACTACTTCAAAATAAGAAAATATAAATTATTAACAATATGAATCTTTAATAATAATTATTATTTATTGTACAATGGATGAAAGCATTTTTATATTATGATATAATGATTTATATTTGAAAAAACATATATTATGGAGGAACTTAACATGGATAAACTGATAAGAAAAGCAATTAGAAATGAAAAGAAAAGACAATATGAAAATATTGAACTCATAGCAAGCGAAAATTATGTTTCTAAAGATATTTTAAAGTTACAGGGTAGTATATTAACAAATAAATATGCAGAAGGGTATCCAAATCATAGGTATTATGGGGGATGTGAATATGTAGATGAAATAGAGGAGTTGGCTATAGAATATTTAAAAAAATTATTTGGTTGTAAATATGCTAATGTGCAGCCTCATTCTGGTAGTAGTGCAAATATGGCGGTGTATCGTGCCTTACTTAAAAATGGAGATAAAATTATGGGAATGAGTTTAAACAATGGTGGACATCTAACACATGGTCATAAACTCAATTTTTCTGGTCAAGGTTATAATATTGTTTCATATGGAGTAGATGATAATACAGAAATGATTGACTATGACGAAATAGAAGCGATTGCAATTAGAGAAAAACCAAAAATGATTATTGCAGGATATAGTGCTTATTCTAGAATGATAGACTTTAAAAAATTTAGAGATATTTGTGATAAATGTGGTGCTTACTTAATGGTAGATATGGCACATATTGCGGGATTAGTAGCTGCTGGTTTACATGATAATCCTGTCAAATATGCTGATGTTGTTACAAGTACAACACACAAAACTTTAAGAGGACCTCGTGGTGGAATAATTCTTTGTAATAATGAAGAAATATCAAAAAAAATTGATAAATCTATTTTTCCAGGAATTCAAGGTGGTCCCTTAATGCATATTATAGCAGCTAAAGCACAATGCTTTTATGAAGCATTAAATAATGAATTCAAAGAATATCAGAATCAAGTAATATATAATTCTAAAGCTTTAAGCAATGAGTTTATTAGACTCGGTTGTCACGTTGTATCGAATGGAACAGACAATCATTTAATGCTTTTAGATGTTAAAAAAAGTTTTAATATTACCGGATTGGAAGCTGAAAGAATATTGGACTCTATACATATTACTTGTAATAAAAATACAATTCCAAATGATTCTGAAAAGCCTTTTATAACAAGTGGAATTAGATTAGGAACTCCTGCTATGACAACAAGAGGATTTAATAAAGATGATTTTATTAAAGTTGCAGACATTATTTATGAGGCATTAAAAAATAAAGATGATAAAAATATATTGAATAAATTAGTTGATGAGGTTTTAAATCTTACACAGAGTCATACATTATAAAAATAATATAGTAAAAAATGTGTAAAAAGATATTTCCAATTACATATTTTTTTTGTATAATTTATATATACTTTAAGAATAAAGGGGAAAACTTAAAGAGGCGATTATGAAGTATTCTACTGAAGAAGAATTAATTAAATTAATAGTATTATTAAGTGAATCAAATAGTTTAAAAACTATAGCTGATTCTTTAGGTATGAAAGAAATTCAATTAAAGAATTTTTTGAAATATTATAGACAACAAATTATAAAAGAATTTGATATTTCACAACTATATATTATTAAAGTGATAGACATATTATTAGATAATACAAATGAAGCAATAAACAGTATAAATAAAAATGTAATATACAATATGATAAAATCTGGAAAAGATAATTTAAGTATATTAATTGAATTAAATATTCCAGTTAGAAGATATATAAATTTATTAAGAAAACTATATTGTGAGTTATATGTTTATGGTTCAAGTGATGAAAAAGATTTATTAGAAACAATTAAAGAATATATGTTTAGTAGTAATAGGATTTTAAATAAAGTAAATAAAAATTCATATGTAACCGCTAATAAAAAAGATGCTGTGTATGGACTTTATCATAATGATGAAATGTTTACTGATAAAACTCAAATGGTAGAGGAAATATATAGTAGGGATGACTTTAAATTTATTGTAATATCAGACACTCATTTTGGTAATGAAAGTGAAAATTTAGATTATTTAAATATGGTATATGAGTATGCTAGTAAAAACGGAATTAAATATATTTTTCATACTGGTGATTTAATTGAGGGTGCTTATTCAAATTTTTCTAGATGTAAAAGTCAATATAAATCAATTTATAATCAAGTTAATCATGTTATTAAGGACTATTGTTTTGATGAAGGGATAACCAATATAATATTATTAGGTAATCATGATTCATCAGCATTATTAGATCCAATAGGGGATATAGTACCAATACTAAACGAGAGAAAAGATTTTGATGTATTAGGATATAGAAGCGGGTATGTTAAAGTAAATAATGAATATATATCTCTTAAACATGTTACTCCTTCTTTTAAATCAGTTGCTATAAAAAACTATAATGTTCTATTAAATTTTTCTGGTCATTCACATCATTATAAATGTACATTTAATGATTCATATTATAGTTTTAAATCTCCTACATTATCAGATGTTACATTTAATAGAAAATATTCAAGAGGATTTTTATCATGTCAACTTTCTTTTAATAAAGGTGATGCTGAAGAATTATCTGTTAATTATATTAATTTTGATGAAGATAATTTATCAGTTGGTTTTGAAAGAAAACTTGTAAAATAAAAGTCATATTAGTTTATATCTAATATGACTGGTAATATCATAGGTCTTCTTCCTGTTAATTCAATAACGTATGAGTTTATTTCTAATATTATTCTGTTTTTTAAATCTGTAAGATTAAAATTATCTTTTTCAAGTTCATTTAATGTAATAATATTAGTCTTATCTTGTATTTTTTTTATAAGATTTTGATTATCATTTACTACCACAAATCCTCTTGTTGTAATATTTGGTTCTAAAAGTAACTTTTTATTTTTTAAATCTATATTTAATATAACAGCAAGTACTCCATCTGTAGACATAATTTTTCTATCTTTTATAATAGATACTCCTACATCTCCAATTCTACTTCCATCTACATATATATCATTTATTGGAATACAATTTTTTTGATATATTTTATTATCTTTCATAGCAAGTATATCGCCATTCTTTAAAACAAAAGTATTTTCTTTTTTTACTCCACAACTTACTGCTAAAGAAGCGTGTTTGGTAAGCATTCTATATTCACCATGTATTGGCATAAAATATTGCGGTTTTATTAATCTAATTAATAATTTTAATTCATCTTGTTTTGCATGTCCACTAGTATGAACATCATATTCAGATGTATTAGTATATACTTTAGCACCTTTTAAATACAATTTATTAATAACTCTATTTATAGATAAAGCATTACCAGGTATTGGTGAAGATGAGAATATAACAACATCATTAGCCATAAGAGTAATATTTTTATCACTACCATTAGATATACGAGAAAGTGCAGCTAAAGGTTCTCCTTGACTACCAGTACAAAGCAAACATACTTTAGAAGGATCTAGTTTATTAGCTTCTTCACTTGTAATAAATATATCTTTATCTGTAATATAATCACAACTAAGTGCTATTTCTATACTTGTATTCATACTTCTTCCAAAAACTACTACTTTTCTATTATTAACTTTACAAGTTTCAATTATATGAGTTAATCTATATATATTACTTGCAAATGTAGCTAAAATAATTCTTGAAGATTTAGAATTAGCAAATATTTCACCTAATGCTTCATCTACTACAGATTCACTTGCTGAAAATCCAGGAACTAATGCATTAGTAGAATCACTCATTAATAAAGTGACACCTTCATTTCCAATACGTGCCATTTTTCCTAAGTTAGCCATTGGTCCAATAGGAGTTAAATCAAATTTAAAGTCTCCTGTCTCTACAATAGTACCATTTACTGTTTTAATAGATATTCCATATGAATCTGGAATAGAGTGTGTTGTTGTAAAAAACTCAATATCAAAATATTTTGTTTTAATATGTAATTCCTCATTAACTATTACCATTTTTGGAGCAGGTACTTTCCTTTCTTCAAGCTTATTCTTAATTATTTTACTAGCTATATTAGGAGTATAAATAACAGGTATATTTAAATTTTGTAATACAAAAGGTATTCCACCAATATGATCTTCATGACCATGTGTAATAATTAATCCCTTTATTTTATCTTGCATAGTTTTTAATATTGAATAATCTGCTAAAACATAATCTATTCCCATTAATTCATCTTTTGGAAACATTACTCCAGCATCAATTATAAATAATTCATCTTCATGCATAATAACATACATGTTTTTACCAATTTCTCCTAAGCCACCTAAGGCACATATTAAAGTTTCTTTTTCTTTACTAAACATACTATTCATCCCTTCGAAAAGTTAATTCATTAATAAAATTATAGCAAAAAATATGCCTTTTGTCTAGTTTATATTTATATTTTTTAGTATAATAAGGTTGGGTGAAGAAAATGACAGGATTTTTTAGTAAGATAAAAAATATTTTTTCTAAGGAAAAAGATTCAAAAGAAATAGAAGAAACAAATAAATATGTTGAGGGTTTAACTAAAACAAGAGATAACTTTGTAAGTAAATTATCTGTTTTAGGAATTAAGTATACTAAAATAAGTGATGAATTTTATGATGAATTAGAAGAGATATTAATAAGTGCTGATGTTGGTGTTAATACAGTAATGGATTTTGTTGATAAATTAAAGCATAGAGTTAAACAAGAAAATATTACTGATTTTGAATATTTAAAAGAAGTAATAGTTGATGAATTATTTAGTATATATGTTGGTAATGATATTTTAACTTCTAAATTAAATATTAAAAATAATGAAGTAAATGTAATGCTATTTGTTGGTGTTAATGGAGTTGGAAAAACTACTAGTATTGCAAAACTTGCATATAAATTATCTCTTGAAGGTAAAAAAGTTATGCTTATAGCTGGAGATACGTTTAGAGCGGGTGCTGTAAATCAATTAAAAGAATGGGCAAATAGATTAAATGTTATGTTTTATGGAGATGATAGATCAGACCCTAGTGCTGTAGTCTATGATGGAATAAATGAAGCTACTAGTAATAAAATCGATGTTGTATTAGTTGATACAGCAGGTCGTTTACAAAATAAAGTTAATCTAATGAAAGAACTTGAAAAACTCAATAAAGTGATTAGTTCACTATTAGCTAATAATCCTTGTGAAACATTACTTGTGATTGATGCTACTACTGGTCAAAATGGTATAGCTCAAGCAAAAAGTTTTAAAGAAATAACCAATATAACTGGAATAATACTTACTAAATTAGATGGTACTGCTAAAGGTGGAATAGTTCTTGCTATAAAGGAATTAGTTGGTATTCCAGTTAAATTTGTAGGATTAGGCGAAAAAGAAACAGACTTAATTTCGTTTGATATAGAAAAATATATTTATGGATTATTTAAGGAGTTTTAATGAAAAGAGAAAATATTATTAATTTATTTGAAATATATAAAGAAGCATTATCTATAAAAGAAAGAGAATATTTTGAATACTATTATTATGAAGATTATTCTTTATCTGAAATAGCGGATATTTATAAATTAAGTAGAGCATATGTTGGAAAATATTTAAAAACAATAGAAAGTAAATTATTGAGTCTTGAAAGTTCATTAAAAGTAAATGAAAGAAATGAAAAAATAAAAGAATTATTAAAATTAGTTGATGATGAAAATATCAAAGGAAAAATAGAAGATTTGTTGTGAAAAAACACAAATTATTATATAATTATAATGGAGTGATGTTATGAATAAAAATGGTTGGGGACTAAGAGTTGAATTATTAATAATACTTATGTTTTTGATATGTTTGGTTATTGCAGTAATTGGACTTAATAGATTAGGTTTACTTGGATACAATGAGAATGCAATAATAGATAATGGAACAAATAATGAAAGTTATAGTGATCTTGAAAATAAATTAGTTAGTGCTACTAAAGAATATTTTTCAGGATATTTAAATAGAGAACTTGAGGAAGATGTATTATATGTTAGAAGTTCATCTCTTTATTATACAGGATATTTAAAAAAATTGTATGATGAAAAGGGAAATGAATGCAATGGATACGTTCAGATACTTAAAGTAGGTGAAGGGGTAATATATAGACCATATTTAAAATGCAAGGGTTATAAAACAGATGGATATGATGGAGCACAGGATTGGTAATGAATAGTAAAATAATGATTTTATGGGGAACAATTATTGTATTAATATGTGCTACATTAATAGTACTTGGTAATAATCAAGGAGATAAAGATTTGTTAAGACTTAAACGTAATATAAAAGAATCTTATGTTGAATATTTAAAAGATAAAGAATTGATGCCATCTTTTAATAAAACGTATACTATAAAAATAGATAAGTTAATTGAAGAAGGCTATTTAGGTAAAACTAATACATTAGATGAATACTGTATTAAAGAAGTAACTATAAAAAAAGGAATAATAGTTAATAATTATGAATTTAATATAAAATGTGATGAAGTTATTAAAGAAGGATAGTGTTTAAATATTCTTTTTTATATAGTATAATATTAATGAAAGGAGTTTTAAAATGAATGGATTAACAATTGCTATAATTATAATAATAGTATTTATTCTACTAAAAAGTATAGTTCAAATTAATGAATATGAAAGGGGAATTAAATTCTCAAGAGGTAAATTCGTTAATATAATGGAACCAGGATGGAAAATAGTTTTACCCATATTCGAGTCATATAAAAAAGTAGATATTAGAACTAAAGCAGTAGATGTTCCAGAACAAGATGCTATTACTAAAGATAATGTTTCTGTTAGAATAAATGCAGTTATATATTATAAGATATTTGATGCTTCTAAGGCTATTTTAGAAGTAGAAAATTTTTATTATGCAGTTAGTCAACTTGCTCAAACTACTATGAGAAATGTAGTAGGGTCAGTTTCATTAGATGAATTGCTTGCTGAAAGAGAAAAATTATCAGTAGCTATTTGTAAGATAATTGATGAAGCTACGGATCCATGGGGAATTAAAGTTGAAAATGTTGAATTAAAAGATGTTGCTCTTCCAGAAGATATGAAAAGAGTTATTGCAAAGGTTGCTGAAGCTGAAAGAGAAAAACTTGCTGTTATTACTAAAGCAAGTGGAGAAGTAGAAGCTTCAAAGAATTTAGCAGAAGCTGCTAGAACAATGGCTAGTACTCCGGGAGCATTACATTTAAGAACATTATCCACTATTAATGATGTAAGTAGTGATCAGTCAAATACTTTGGTATTTTGTATTCCAATTGAAATGTTAAGAGCGTTTGACACAGGAAATGGTTCTGATATTGTTAAGAAAATAATTAATAATAAAAATAATCAAAACTAAGAGTATACGGAAAGTATACTTTTTTTTTAATTTCATAATATTTATTAGGTGGAAAATGAAAAAAATATTATTATTAATTATTTTATTATTTGTATTTATAAATAATTTAAATGCTAATGTTGATTTAACAGAACATTCTAAAAGTTCAATTCTTATTGAATCAAGTACGGGAAAAATATTATATGAAAAGAATATACATGAAAAAATGAGTCCTGCTAGTATGACAAAAATAATGACATTATTACTTTCTATTGAAGCGATAGAAAGCAATAAAATATCATATGATGATCAAGTTTTTATTTCAAAGAATGCTTCCTCTATGGGAGGAACACAAATATTTGTAAAAGAAAATACTTATGTTAGTGTAAAGAATTTATTAAAAGGAATAGGAATTGCTTCCGCTAATGATGCTAGTGTTGCTATGGCTGAACATATTAGTGGAAATGAAAAAGTATTTGTTAATTTAATGAATGAAAGGGCTAGAGAACTTGGATGTAAAGATACTAATTTTATGAATCCTCATGGACTTGATGAAGATAATCATTATACTACAGCTTATGATTTATCGCTTATTGCTAGGGAACTTGTTACTCATAAGGATATATTGAATATTACTAGTACGTATGAAGACCATATTGAGGTATCTGGAAGCAATCATTGGATAGTTAATACAAATAAGTTAGTTAGATTTTATGAAGGAATAGATGGCTTAAAAACAGGCTATACAGATAATGCTAAATATTGTTTAACAGCAACTAAAAAAAAGAATAATATGAGACTTATAAGTATTGTTATGTCAAGTGATACTAAAGATAATAGAACAAAAGATACAATAAGCCTATTAGAATATGGATTTAGTAATTATGGATTAGAAGCAATTATAGATTCAAATATATATAAAAAACAATTATATGTAGATAATGCTAAAGATAGAATAGTATATTACGGTATTAAGAGTGATATAAATATGATTGTTGAAAAAGGTAAGAGAGATATAGATTATGAAGTAAAGACTAAGTTAAATAATATTTCTGCTCCTTTAAGTAAAAATAGTAAAGTAGGAGAAATAAAACTTAAATACAATAATGAATCATATACTTATGATTTAATAATATTTAATGATATAAAGAAATC
Source organism: uncultured Clostridium sp. (assembly GCA_964507635.1). Taxonomy (GTDB): domain Bacteria; phylum Bacillota_I; class Bacilli_A; order RF39; family UBA660; genus CAG-1000. The sequence continues at coordinate 15,594 of CAZDPZ010000002.1, read as the reverse complement.
TAATTATTTAGAAGTAATTTATAATACATTTAAAAGTATAATAAGTGGAATACATAAATAAAATAATAATATTTTATTAAAAAGAAGTGTTCTTCTTTTTTTTATCAATAATGATAATGAAAGGAGGAAATATGAAAAAGATATTAAAGTTATTATTTTACTCATTATTAATATTATCTATAAGAGTAAAAGCTACTGATGATCATGAAGAAATATATGATTATTCATCTTGGCAAGAAAAGTGTCCTAGTGGCATTAATGAAATACTAATAGAAAAGGAGGTAAGATATAAATGGTATAAGGATAGGATAGAGAATATTAGATATTTAAGAAAAGAAGATATTGGTTCCTCATTAGTTGATTATAATGATTATAAAATTGATATTCATTCTGATTTAACATATGTTGTTCCAGAAAATTATATAGATAGAGTAACTTATATAAAAGATGGTGATTATACTTTTTTAAGTAGTGATATAACGAATATTTATATCAGTAATTTTATATTTAAAGATTCTGTCTATGTTTCAGAAATAATTGTTAAAAATATAAAGACTAATGAAAGTATAAATTATACTTCTAAAAATGAATTATCTTATTTGAGTGATGGGAATACATATGAATATAAAAGGATTAATGCTCTTGGCAATATAGTTCTATCATTAGATAAAAAGTATGATATAAGTGAATTAAATGTTGATATTATTTATAAATCTCTCGCAGATAATAATGAACTCAAATTTAGTTTTTCTGTATTAGATACTTATCCAATATATAAGAAGTTTATTGGATTTAATACATGTGAAAATGGATGCACTATTTCATTTAATGAATCTAATATGACACCATGTTTAACTGTAACATTGCCACTTTATTTTTATGAAGACAAATTATATAAAACATATGAAATAAAAAAAGTATATGAAGAAGAGTATTATTCTTATTTAGAAGGATATAAAAAAGATGAAACTACTGCTAAAGAATTTTGTAGATATATAACTAATGAATATGTTTTAGTAAATGAAGATGGAAATCTTGTATTAGATGAAAGTGAATGTGTAAAAGAAAATTGTATGATGTATTATGTTATTAAAAAGGATGTCATTAATGAAGAAAATAATAATATTGAAGAGGAAGAAGAAGTAATACCTTCTAATCCTAAAACATATGATAATATAAATATTTATATAGTAAGAATTATAATAAGTTTTTTAGCAGTTACTATAATAAGTTTTTTATTAATTAAAAATAAAGTTAAAATATGTCGAACGAATAAAAAATCTAATTATGTCGAAAAGATTTAATATTTTTTAATAATATATTATTATTTTTATAGGAGATAAAATGAAAACAAACATAGAGTACAGAAAGGGAGTATTATTTATAAGAATAAATGGACTATTAGTTGGAAATAAAATAAAAAAGTTTGAATCAGAAGTTATTCCAATAATATTAGGATTAGGAAGTAAGTATGTAACAATAAATTTATATGATGTTGAACTTATTGATTCTAAAGGACTAGATTCAATTATAAGAATATCTAATATATTGAGTAGATTTGATGGAAAATTAGCTATATGTGAAATAAATGAAAAAATAAAAGAAAGAATTAAAAATAGTGAATTGTTTGATTATTGTTTTAAAACTAAAAACGAATTAACTTCATTAGGAGTTTTTACTATATGATAGAAAATGTTATAAAAGAATGTGAAGGTTTAATATATAAGTTAGCTAGTAAGTATTCTAACAATTATCCATTAGAAGATTTATATCAAGTAGGTTGTTTAGGAGTAATTAAAGCATATAAAAAGTATAACAATGAATCTAATGCTAAGTTTTCAACATATGCATATAAATATATTTTAGGAGAAATGATTGAATACATAAAAAAAGATAGAAATATTGTTATTGGAAAAGAGCAATATGATATATATAAAAGATATGTTAGTATTAAATCGTTATTGTATAATAAAAATGGAAAAGATCCATCATTTAGTGAAGTATGTTTATTTATGGAAATAGAAGAGAGTATAATGTTAAGAATAATAGAAAGTGTAACATTTACTAAGAGTATTGAAACATATGAAAATGTTTATGAAGTGCTATATACTGATGAAAGAGAAAGAATAGACACAAGTTTACTAGTAAGTAGCGCACTAGATGGTTTAACTGATTATGAAAGAAAAATTATAGAATATAGATATTATTGTGATTGTACACAATGTGAAGTTGCTTCAAAACTTGGTATTTCACAAGCTAATGTTTATAGACAAGAAAAAAAGATCCTTGAAAGGATCAAGAGGAAAGTATCATAATTACTTTCTTTTTTTTAATGCGGAAATAATATATCCTATAATACCAGCAACAACACCCACTATAATTATTATATTTATTCTTTTAGAAAAGAATGAATTATCTTTAATTTCATCATCTAATATTTCTAAAGAAGAAATAGAATTTTTATAATATTCATTCTCTTCACTTATTATAGAATCACTAGTATAAGTATATGTTATAACATATTTATTTGTTGTAAAAACATAAGCACGTTGGTACGTATCAAATCCATAAGATTCTTTTGTTGGCCAAAACACATCATATGTTAATACACTTTTATTATTTAATGTATCTATTTTTGAATTATTTGCTTCAACTTTTATACTATATTGAGACAATTCATTATTTAAAGTTTCTTCAATATAAGTTTCATAATCCTTTAAGTCATTATCATTAAATTTACTTATATCATAATTATCAGTATTTGAAGAAACTGTTATAATTATAGTATCATTAGAAGAATTAGACCATTTATATATATTTTGTTCTTCTTCTTTTGTTTCAGTAAATTCTTGTGGAATAGTAATTTTAAAGTATTCATTTTCATAAGCTTTAACATTGAATGCTATTAATAATAGAATAATAGTAAGTAACGTTTTTTTCATTATTTAATTCACCTCACAAATATTATAATATAAAAAATAATAATTTAAAACTATTTATTGATTAATAATCGTTTTTAATTTATAATTACTATAGGAGGATATATGAAAAAATATATTAAACTTTTGACTTTTATATTATGTTTATTACTTTTTTGTGGATGTGAAAAAGATGATAATACTATAGTTATGGTAACAGAATCAGGATTCTCACCATATGAATATGTAAGTGGAGGAGAAATTGTTGGAGTAGATGTTGATATTGCTAATGAGATAGCTAATTATTTAGGAAAAGAGTTAGTTATTAGAGATATTGCGTTTGATTCAATTATTAATGAACTTAATTCTGGTAAAGCAGATTTTGCTGCGGCAGGAATGAGTATAACTGAAGATAGAAAGAAAAATGTTGATTTTTCAATAGAATATGCTACTAGTAAACAAGTAATTATTGTTAGAAAAGGGTATGATAAAATCAAAACATTAGATGATTTAGCAGATAAAACTATATCAGTACAATTAGGAAGTGTTGCTGATATGTTTATTCAAGATGAATATAAAAATGCAACACTTATTACTCAGAAAAAATTCTTAGGTGCTAGTGAAGATGTTAAAACTGGTAAATCTGATTGTATGATAATGGATAGTCTACCAGCAGAACTCTTAATAAAAGAAAATTCGGAATTAGAAATATTAGATGTAGAAGTATTTACAGATAAGTATGCTATTGCTGTTAAAAAAGGAAATAGTGAATTATTGAGTAAGATAAATGAAGTATTGGAAAAATTAATAAAAGAAGGGAAAATAGAGGAGTTTACAATAAATCATTCCTCATAAAAGATGGAAAGAATAGTTGATTGGGTATTAAAAGTATTTGGTGAATTTTATAATACAGTTGTATATGACGGACGTTATATGCTTCTTTTAAGAGGACTTGAAAAAACAATTATTATATCTTTTGGAGCAGTTTTATTGGGTATTATTATAGGTGGATTAGTATCTATAATTAGATATACGTATAAAAATAAAAAAATATTTAAATTTTTAAATAAACTTTGTAATTTGTATGTTGGTGTTATAAGAGGGACTCCAGTATTATTACAATTAATGATAATATATTATGTTATTTTTAGAACTTCTTCTATAAGTCCTATAATAGTTGGAATACTTGCTTTTGGTTTAAATTCAGGAGCATATTGTGCTGAAATATTTAGAAGTGGATTTGATAGTGTAGATGATGGTCAAATGGAAGCTGGACTTTCTTTAGGACTTAGTTATACTAAAACGCTAATTCATATTATTATTCCACAAGCTGTAAAAATAAGTTTACCATCTATGGGTAATGAACTTGTAACTATGATAAAAGAAACATCTATTGTTGGTTATATTGGAATTTTAGATTTAACAAAAGCATCAGATACAATAGCTTCTCGTACATATAATTATTTTTTTCCATTAATTATTGTTGCTTTAATATATTTATTTCTTACTACAATAATAAGTAAAGTAATGAAATCTATTGAAAGAAAGTTGGATATAAATGATACAAGTAAATAATATAAGTAAAAAATTTGGAAAAGATACTGTATTTAATAATATAAGTTTTGAAATAAAAGATAATGAGAAATTATTAATAATAGGTCCTTCTGGAGGAGGAAAGACTACTTTGATAAGATGTTTAAATGGTCTTGAAAAGAATGATAAAGGAAATATTTTATTAAATGGAATAGATATTAAAGATATAGATGACGTTACATTAAAAAGTAGAATAGGAATGGTATTTCAAAACTTTAATTTGTTTCCTCATTTAACTGTTAAAGAAAATGTATGTTTGGCTCCAAATTTATTGAAACTTGGAACTAAAAAAGAAATAAATATTAAAGCAAGAAAATTATTAGATAAAGTTCATATATTGGATAAAATTAACGAGTATCCTAAAACATTAAGTGGTGGAGAGAAACAAAGGGTAGCCATAGCAAGAAGTTTAGCTACTGACCCCGAAATAATATTATTTGATGAGCCTACTTCTGCATTAGATCCTGAAGTAATAAAAGATTTTATTGATTTATTAAATGAATTATCTAAAACTACAACTATTGTTGTAGTATCACATGAGATGAATTTAGTGAATTCGTTTGCTGATAAAGTACTTTTTTTAGCACAAGGTAAAATATTATATTGTGGAACACCAAAAGAAATAAAGGAATGTAAAAATGAAAAAGTAAAATCTTTCTTAAAGAAATAAGATTTACTTTTTTATTGTAATTAGTTATAATTGAATAAAGAATAAAGGAGGAAGAATATGTCAGGTATTCATGTATATAATGAAATTGGAAATTTAAAGAAGGTGCTTTTACATAGACCAGGAGATGAATTTTTAAATTTAACTCCTAATACATTGGAAAGGTTACTATTTGATGATGTTCCATATTTAAAAAAAGCACAAGAAGAGCATGATGTTTTTGCTGGTGCATTGAGAGCAGAAGGAGTAGAGGTAGTATACTTAGTTGATTTAGCAGCTGAAGCATTAGATACTCATCCTAAAGTTAGAGAAAAATTTTTACATCAATTTATTAAAGAAGGTGGAGTTACATCTCCAAAAGTATTTGATTTAGTTTATGATTATTTAAATGCTTTTAAAAGTAATAGAGAATTAATAAGTAAGTGTATCACTGGTATAGATAGTGAAGATTTGGAAGGATATAGACCAAGTAGTGGATTTTATTCTACTAGAGATATGGGAAAAATGATATTAGATCCTCTTCCTAACTTATATGCTCCAAGAGATCCATTTGCTAGTGTAGGAGATGGAGTTACTATTCATAAAATGTATTCGGTTACAAGACAAAGAGAAACAATATTTGCTGAATATATATTTAAGTATCATCCAGAATATAAGAATACTCCTAAATATTATGATAGATATAATCCATATTCAATAGAAGGCGGAGATATTCAAGTTTTAAGTAACGAAGTAATAGCTATAGGTATTTCACAAAGAACAGAGCCTGATGCTATAGCATTATTTGCAAAAAATATATTTAGTGATCCAAATAATAAATTTAAATATGTTTTAGGATTTGATATTCCAGATGAAAGAAGTTTTATGCATTTAGATACTGTTATGACAAGACTTGATGTTGATAAGTTTGCTGTTCATTCACAAGTAATGTTAATAACAAAAGTATTTGAAATAACTAATGGGAAAAATGATATAAATATTGTAGAAGTTGATTTACCATTAGATAAAATATTAGAAAAATATTTAAAAATCAAAAAAGTAAATTTAATTTTATGTGGAGGAGGAAAAAGAATTCCTGCTGAAAGAGAACAATGGTCAGATGGAGCTAACTTATTAACAATAAGACCTGGTGTAGCTGTAGCATATGATAGAAATTATGTATCAAATGAAACTTTTAGAAAAGCTGGAGTTAAAATAATAGAAGTTCCAAGTAGTGAATTATCTAGAGGAAGAGGCGGACCTCATTGTATGAGTATGGCTCTTGAAAGAGAGGATTAAATGGTTGATTTAAGAAGAAGAAATTTTTTAAAAATAGAAGATTTTACTGAAGAAGAAATAAGATATTTACTTGATTTATCAAAAACTTTAAAAGAGAAGAAACACAATCACGAACCACATAAATATTTGGATGGATATAATATAGCTTTAATATTTGAAAAAACTTCCACTAGAACTAGATGTTCTTTTGAAGTGTCTGCTTTTGATTTAGGTATGAATTGTACATATTTAGATTCAAGTGGAAGTCAACTTGGTAAAAAAGAAAGTATTGCAGATACAGCAAGAGTACTTAGTAGAATGTATGAAGGAATAGAATTTAGAGGATTTAAGCAAAGTGCAGTTGAAGAACTTGCTAAATATGCAGGTGTTCCCGTATGGAATGGATTAACCGATTATGCACATCCTACTCAAGTATTAGCAGACTTCTTAACAATGGAGGAACATTTTGGACATTTAAAGGGATTGAATTTAACTTTTGTAGGTGATACAAGAAATAATATTTCTAATTCATTAATGATTATGAGTGCTAAAATGGGAGTAAATTATACAGCATGTGGACCTCGTGAACTATGGTGTAGTGAAGAAGTATTAAATAAAGCAAAAGATATTGCTAAAAAGAATGGATGCACTATAACTCAAACTGAGGATGTAAATGAGGGAGTTAAAGATGCTAATGCAATATATGCTGATGTATGGGTATCAATGGGAGAACCTGATGAAATATGGGCTAGTCGTATTAAATTATTACGTCCTTATCAAGTAAATAAAAGTGTTATTTTATCAGCATCAAAAGACGTTATATTTATGCATGCTTTACCTTCGTTTCATGATTTAAATACATCTATTGGAGTAGACATAAATAATAAATTTAATATTCCTGAGATGGAAGTAACAAATGAAGTATTTGAATCTAAAAACTCAGTAGTTTTTGATGAAGCAGAAAATAGATTACATACAATAAAAGCTGTTATTTATGCAACACTAAAGAAGTAGTATGAAAAATGTTTTAAAAGTTTTATTAGTTTTAATTATCATATTTGGATTAGTTTCTTATATAGATTATTTCATGGTTAAAAAGAAAAATGTTGTTCCTAAAATATCTATTAAAAAAGAGTATAAAGATTCAGAAATGATAGTATATAATTCTTTATTTTATAAAGTATGGTATTGTACTAAAGATAAATCAATTATTATTGGTTCATATGGTGAAGATGATGCAGTGTGTCCTCTTACATATGAATTTGTAGATGAGTATTATACTAATGCATCTAACTATAAAATATCAAAAAGCGATTTATCTATAATCTCATATAATAATATATATACAAGAGAAATGATTGATATTATGAAAAGTAAAGAGGAAGTAGATAATGCAGTTTATGTTTCTTTAACTTTTATGAAGCTTTCTCCAAAAATAATAGAAACTTCTATAAAGTTAGATGAAGGAATAAGTATTGCTTTATATCCTACTTATAATGAAAATGAAAATAAATGGGAATATAAAGATAATATAGATAATTATTATTGTTATAAAAAAGTTGATGGTTTAGAATATAATTCTAAATATATTAATGGAAAATGTGAAGAGTTAAAGTTAATAACTATAGAAGATAAATGGTGTAATTTATATAAAAATTCAACATTAGTATATAATGAAGAAATTAAGAATGAGTATTGTAAGTAATACTTTTTTCTTGTTTTATATTTTAATGAATGATATAATTATTTTAGGTGAATAATATGAAAAAAAGAATTATTAGTGCAGTGGTTGCAATAGTAATATTAGTTCCGCTTCTTATATTAGGAGGATTATGGTTTAACGTAGGAGTTTGTATTCTTGGAATAATAGGTTTTAATGAATTATTATTATCAAGAGAAAAATATAAAAGTATTCCTATTTTAGTAAAAATAGTATCAATGATATCATTCATATTACTAATGTATAATGGATGTACAAATAATGGTTTATTTTTAATTGATTATAAAATAATAATAGTTAGTATATTATTAATTACATTACCCTTACTTATTTACGAAGACAGGAATGTATATGATCCAGATGATGCATTTTATTTATTAGGAAGTGTTTTGTTTTTAGGAATTGCTTTTAATTTTCTAATTACATTAAGAGGATTAAGTTTATATTATGTTATATATATTGTATTAGTAACTACAATGAGTGATACTTTTGCACATTTCTTTGGAACACAAATCGGGAAGAATAAATTATGTCCAACAATATCTCCTAATAAAACAATAGAAGGAATGGTAGGTGGAACATTATTTGGTACATTTATTCCTACAATATTCTTTATAACATTTGTTGATTATAGTTGTCCTATTATTGTAGTTATATTAGTGTCTTTATTTCTATCTTTAGTAAGTCAATTTGGGGATTTAATTTTCTCTAGTATAAAGAGAAAATATGATATAAAAGACTTTGGTAAAATTATGCCGGGACACGGTGGAGTGCTTGATAGATTTGATAGTTTAATATTAGTAATACTTGCTTTTGCACTTGTTGAATCACTAATATAGTTTGGAGGGATAAACTTGAATTTTATAATTACGTTATTAATACTTATATTGATACTTGGGATAATAATATTTGTTCATGAGTTTGGACATTTTATTTCCGCTAAAATAATAGGAGTTCATATTGATGAGTTTTCTATAGGAATGGGACCTGTTATATGGAAACATATATCAAAAAAAAGTAAAATTAAATATTCATTAAGAGCATTTCCAATAGGTGGATTTGTATCAATGGCTGAAAAAGAAGATCCAGAAAATAAAATAAATAAAAATGAAGTTCTTGAACATAAAAGTTTTTTAGGACAATTATGGGTATTCTTAAATGGTATAATATTTAATTGTTTACTAGCTATTGTTGTATTCTTTATTAGTGGTCTTTTATATGGGCAACCTATAAGTGAAGCAAGAATAGGAGAAGTAACAGAAGATGGAATAGCATATAAAACAGGAATTGAATCCGGTGATTTAATTGTTGAAGTAAATGGTGTTTCAATTAATAATTTAGATGAATTTTTATTAGAAGTATCAGCAAAAAAAATAAAAGAAGTATATACATTTGTTGTTGAAAAAGAGGATGGAAGTAAAGAAGAATATAATCTTATTCCTAAGATAGTTGAAGAGGATGGAGTAAAGAGTCCAAAATTTGGAATAATATTTAGTGGAACTGTTCATGAAAAAGGATTTGTTAATTCATTAAAATATGCTTTTAATGGATTTTGGGACACTACATCAACAATATTTAAAATATTAGGTTCATTATTTACTGGACAAGTATCTGTTAAAAATTTAAGTGGACCTGTAGGAATATATTCAATTATTGATCAAGTAAAATCTCAAGGATTAGAAGTTCTTTTATATTTACTAGCATATTTAAGTATAAATGTTGGTATTATTAATTTAATACCTGTTCCTGTATTTGATGGTGGAAGAGTACTATTATTAATAATCGAAAAAATTACAAAACATAAATTAAGTGATAAAGCAGAACTAATGATTAATTATATTGGATTTGGAATAATGATACTTTTAGTAATATATGTAACATTTAATGATATTATTAAGCTGGTGAGCGGATAGATGAAAGACGAAGGATATTTATCCAACAAGATAATTATTAAACATTGTCCTGAATATTATAGAATTATAAATGAGGAAATTAGTGAATTTGATATTATGAGTGATAAAGTTATAGGAATATATCAGTCATATATATTTAGTATTAATGTTAGGGATAAATCATTAATAAAAAAAGTAGAAAATTTAAATAGTGCTATCGTAAGATACTTTGATGATAGAGAATTTAAGAAAATATTAGATGGTTTTTTAAAGTCTTTAAAAGTGCCTAAGCATAGTAATAACGTATTATTAATAATAGTTAATGAAATAATTAAAGAATTTAATAAGTATATGGAAGGATACACAAGGAATCTTTATATACCAAAATGGATATAAAGAAAAGAAGATATGAATAATTATAAAAAAGAATATTATAATATATATAGTGAATTTTATAGTGTTAATAAATATAGAGAATTAAAAGTAATACTTCATCATGGAAGTAATAGACTAGATCATATTTCAAGAGTATCTAAAGTAAGTTTTTATTTGTCAAAATTTTTAAATCTTGATTACATTTCTTGTACAAGAGGTTCTTTATTACATGATTTTTTTACTTTAGATGATATAAATAAAAATAAATTAAACTATAATTTATATTTAAAAGTACATCCAGTTGAAGCATTAAATAATGCTCGTAGTTATTTTGAATTAAATGAAATAGAAGAAGATATTATACTTTCTCATATGTATCCTCTAACTAAACCTAGACCAAAATATAAAGAATCATATATTGTATGTTTATCAGATAAAGTAGTTAGTTTTTATGAATTTTTTAAATTTAATATTGTATTTTCATTAAATAAAACTGTTTTATTATGTGCTAGAGTTTTTACTATATAATAATAGAAAAATTTATATTAAAGTGATACAATATTCTCGTGTCCTTGTAACTCAGATGGATAGAGTAACGACCTCCTAAGTCGTAAGTCGGCAGTTCGACTCTGCCCAAGGACGCCAAGTGAATATAACTTACATTGAATGTAAGTTTTTTAATAAAAAGAAACTATTTTATGATACAATACTATTTATGAAGAAATATATATTAGGAAACATTAGAAAAATTATATATCAAAGTAATAATAGTCCATATAAAGTTGGTATTTTTAAAGTAAGAGAAACTAATGATGATGAGTTAGATTCTTATATTGATAAGATAATAAGTTTTACTGGTTCTTTTAGTGAAATAAATGATAATGTTGATTATGTATTTTATGGTAAGTTAGTTAGTCATCCTAAATATGGTATTCAATATCAAGTAGAAAACTATGAAATAAAAGAGCCTAATGATTTAGATAGTTTAATATTATATTTAAGTAGTGGATTATTTAAAGGAATAGGACTTAAAACAGCTAAGAAAATAGTAGAAAGATTTGGTACTAATACAATAGATACTATTAAAAATAATTACGAAAGTTTAGCAAATGTAAGTGGAATGACAGTTTTAAAAGCTCAAAGAATGCATGATAAAGTATTAGATAATGAACTTAATCAAGATTTAATAATTAGTCTTAATTCTTATGGCTTTAGTGTTAAAGAAGCTATTAATTTAATTACTTTATATAATTCTAGAATTAAAAGTATAATAGAAGATAATATATATGAATTAGTAGATTATGTTAGTTTTGATAAGATTGATAAAATATTTTTAAATAATAATGAAGAGGATTCTAATGTAAGAATAGAAGCACTAATAAAACATAATATTTATTTAATGTGTTATGAAACGGGAGATACTTTAGTTAATAAAGAAGAATTATTTATTAGAATGAAAAGATGTTTTGTAAATAATTTTAGTGCTGAAAAGTATATAGCTTTTTTAGAAAAATTAAAAAAAGATAAAAGTATCATAGAATATAATGATTATGTATCACTTTATAATTTTTATGAAACGGAAAATGATATATTTAATATAATAACAAGATTAAATAGTATTAAAGATAGTGTTAAAGAAAGTGAAATACTTAATAAAATAAAAGAATATGAAAAAAGAAATAATATAACTTTTAATGAAGATCAAAAAGATGCTATAAAGGGGAGTGTATTAAATAATTTTTTTATAATATCTGGAGGACCAGGTACTGGAAAAACTACAATAATAAAAGCTATAGTAGAAATATTATCTGATATTTATGATACCACTTATGAAGATATTGCATTACTTGCTCCAACAGGAAGAAGTGCTAAAAGAATGGCAGAAAGTGTTAAAAGAAATGCATATACATTACATAAGTATTTAAAATGGAATAAAGAAACTGATTCATTTTTAATAGATGAAAATAATAAATCACATGAGAAAATAGTTATTGTAGATGAATCTAGTATGATTGACATATTTTTGTTTTTATCTTTACTTAATGGCTTACAAAATAATGTAAAATTAATATTAGTAGGAGATGAAAATCAATTACCTTCTATAGGACCAGGAGATGTATTACATGATTTATTAAATATTCCTAAAGTAAATAAAAAATATTTAAATATTATATATAGAGTAAAAGAAGGAAGTTATATTACTTATTTAGCAAATGATATTAAAAATAAAGTTAAATTTGAATCTTTTAATAATGAATTATATGATGATTTTAGATTCATAGATTCTAATGATGATGATATTTTAGAATACTTATCTAAAATATGTAAAAACATTATTAAAAAGGGTATTAAAATAGATTCATTTCAAGTATTAGCACCTATGTATAAAGGAATAAATGGAATAGATGCTTTAAATGATATGATGGCGAGTATTTTTAATCCTAATGAAAAAAAATTTATAATTAATGATAAATATTTTAGAGTTAATGATAAAGTAATTCAACTTGTTAATGATGTAGATAATAATGTATTTAATGGAGATATTGGATATATAAAAAACATTAATTATATTAATTCTAAATTAATAGTAGAAATTGATTATATGGGAAATATAGTAGAATATAAGAGTGGAGAATTAGATAGATTTACACTAGCTTATGCGATTAGTATTCATAAATCACAAGGAAGTGAATATGATAATGTAGTAGTAATACTTGCTAAAAGTTTTAATAGAATGTTTTATAATAAATTAATATATACTGCTGTAACTAGAGCTAAATCAAGTTTAATTATTTTAGGTAGCATTAATTCATTAAATCTATCTGTTAGTACTGCTTATGCTACTAATAGAAATACATGTATGAAAAAATGTATAAAAAATGATTTATAATTAATAATAATATTAAGGAGAGTGATATTATTAAAATTATGAAGAATGCTATGTTATTTGCTTCAGGTGTAGGAATGGGACTACTTTATAAAACATATGATAAAGATATAGCAAGGTATATGAAAAAGGCTAAAAAAGTTAAAAATGATTTAAAATAGTTTAATATTGAACTATTTTTTTATTTAATTATATGATATTATTATTATAGGAGTTAATATGATGGAAAATTTTAAAAAAAATGTTGAAAAGAAAGTAAATACAAGAAAAGTAAATGATTTAGTTACTACTGGAAACAAAATATTAAAAATACTATATGTATTATTTATTATTTTACTTATATATGTAGGAAGTTTAATATTTAAGGAATGGAAAATTCTTCAAATAGTAGGTAAAATACTATCAATAATATCACCTTTATTTATAGGTTGGTTTATTGCTTGGCTTCTTACACCTTTAGTTGATAAATTATCTGCTAAAAAAATTAAAAGACCTTTAGCAGTTATAATAGTTTATTTAGGATTCTTGATATTAATTTATGCTATATGTGCATTTACATTACCATCATTAGGAACCCAAATTACAGAGATCGTTTCAGCTATTCCAGGAATAGTTTCAGATATTAATAAATGGATAGATGACTTATTTATTAAACTATCAAACTTAAGTTTAGAAAATTTAGATGCTGTTAAAGAATCTTTCTTGAAAAAGATTAATGCTTATGCTAGTGGAATACAAAAGAATTTACCTGAAACAGCTATTAATATTATTTCTGGTGTAGTAAGTGGAGTTGGAAACATTTTATTAAGTTTAATTATAGGATTCTATATATCATTTGATTTTAAAAAGTTTTCTACAGGATTTATTAATTTATTTCCTAAAAGATCTAGAAGGGATGTACAATATTTATTAGGAGAATTAAATAATTCACTATATTCATTTGTTAGTGGTACATTATGGCTTTCATTATTATTATTTGTTGTTTCAGTTATAGGTTTTTCATTAATAGGATTAAATGCTCCAGTATTGATGTCATTTATATGTGTTATAACTAATTTAATTCCATATATTGGACCTTACTTAGGTGCTGCTATAGCTGGTGCTATAGGATTTGCAGAAAGTCCAGTTATTGGAATATTAACTTTAGTATTTATACTTATTGTTCAAACAATTGATGGTAATGTTTTACAACCACTTGTTATGAGTAAAAAGATGAACTTAAGTCCTGTTACAATAATAATTTCTTTATTAATATTTGGATATTTCTTTGGAATATTTGGAATGATTATAGCAACACCATGTGTAGCACTTATAAAAATAATTTATGTATTTTTAGATAACAAGTATCATTTCTTTGAATATAAAGAAAAAGAAGATTCAACTGATTAAGATTGACATAGATAATCAAATATTATAAAATTAATAATAGAATAGTAGGAGTGTTAAATGAAAAAAGTAATTATTAAAGAATTTGATAGAACTCTTTTAGGAGTTGATATCATGCTATATTGTGTTATTGCAGTGATAGGTTATATGATACTTAAATTTCCAGAAATAGAATTATTAAATATTATGGAATATGCTCCCCCATTATTTTACATGTTTGGATTCTTTGCTTTAGTAGCATATTTTGTTAATAGAAGACCAAATGACTATGAGTATTTATTCTTTGGACTTATTAATATAATAGTAGGGTCATTTGTTTTAGTTAATTCATATAATCCTAATTCAAGTTTCGTTTTAGGTACAGCAATACTTATATATTCAATTCTTAATTTCATTAATAAAGGTTATCATACTAGTGTATTAATGAAAGAAAAAAATATTAATTTATATCCTAAAATGTCAATTACAATTCTATTAGCATTATTAGGAGTTTTAATAATATCTAATTTATATGATAAAGTTAATTTACAATGTTTAGTACTTGGATATTACTTTATGACTTTTGGACTTATTAGTTTATTTGAACCACTATTAATGATTGTAATTAGAAATCCAAAGTTAGAAGCATATTTAGTTTCATTACTAGAAGATGATGACTTAAAAGTAAAAAAAGAAAATAAAAAAGTAAAAAAAATAAAAATAGAAAAACCAGTTATTATAGAAAAAAAAGAAGAAACAAAAGTAGAAATTCCAAAAGAAGAGAAAATTATTAAAAAGAAACCAACAGTTAAGAAAAAAGTAAATAAATCAAATAAAAAAAATAAATAGTATATTATAGAGGTAACTTATGAAAGAGAATAATAAAAATAAATCAGTATTGTTATTAGTAATTGGAATAA
>CAZDPZ010000001.1:15578-38769 GCA_964507635.1 uncultured Clostridium sp. | reverse complement strand
ATTATAGCATCTCATTATTTAATAAGTCAATAATATATGTGAAAAAAATGTAAAATTATTCATTTGTTACATTAATTATTTTAGTTATAATATCAACACTATCAACTACATTATCTATTTTATCTATAGTTCTTAATTTATATTTCTTTTTCATATCTTTTATAAATGTATTATACATTTTTTCATCTCTATTTAATGCTTTGTAATAATTGGAATTTTCCCTTAAAAAATGAAGATATTTGGGATTTTTATCAAGCATTTCTTTTATACTTCTATTCATTCTTCACCATATATTTTATCTATATTAGTTTCTTTTTTAATAATATTTTCTTTTTCTTCTTTATCTTTTCTTGTTAATTCTTCTACTAATCCCACTGCTTTTTGAATAGAACCAATATTTTCTTCTAATGAATCTAAATTAATATTTTTAATAGTATTAAATAATCCCTTAATATTTAATAAACTTTCATCTTCTTTTAAATATTTTTGCCATATATCATTATTTTCACCATAAATATCATATAGTTCATATAAACTTTGCCAAGAAACATTCTTATGCTTTCCCATATAATTTATAAACTCAGGATGAAGAGACACAAATTTTTTAAAATTATCTATCTTTGACATATTATATTTTACGTAATAAAAAAAGAGTTATTACTCTTTAACTTCAAAATAGTTTCCACTATCCAAATATAAAATACCTTTTTTATTATTAAGTTGTTCTAAAATACTTAAATATTTGTTTAAAGATTCAATTTTAGAAATAGTAATATATACTAAGTTACCATCATTCATATATAACAAGAATCTTTCATCATCGTAAGATGTTTTACTGTATTCTATTTCACTTATATTTTCTATTATATTAATGTCTATATTAGACATTCCCTTAGCAAACTTATCTTCAATGCTTTCAGGAATATAATTTATTAAAGTTGGTACATTGTATTTAGTATCAAAAGAATAATAATTATCATCTGATACTTTATATTTTGATGTACTTCTATTAAAATATAGTACTTTTTTTTCTTTTACATTTATTTGTATTATTCCAGGATATATCTTACTTATTGTAGCATCTTCAACTAAATCTAACGCTTTAAGTCTTTTTTTAATTTTTGACTTACTTGCTAAGAAGAATTTAGGGTAATCTTGTATTTTAGCTGTTTGTATTATTTCTTCATCAGAATAATATTTATTATCTAATATGATAATGTTTTTAGTTTTATAATTAATTATGTATTTTACACTAAAAAATAATATATATATAATTAATAAAAATGCTAATAATTTTAAAAAATTAAATTTTCTTTTTACCTTCTTTTTCATCTTTTTTTCCTATTTCATTCTTTATATAATCTACTATTATAGTACTTGAATTAATATCTCTTATTTTACTTAGATTTTCTTTTATTTCATCATATGTTTTTTTAGAAAATATTTCATCTATTGAAGAGGTTAGAGATTCTTCATCTAAGTATTCTTCTTCTAATAAAATACTAATACCTTTATTAACTAAATCAAGAGCATTATAATATTGATGATTATTAGCAACGTAAGGACTTGGTATTAATATTGAAGGAATTCTTGTAGCCATTATTTCAGCTATAGTAGAAGCTCCAGCCCTAGATATAATTAAATCACATGATTTCATTAAACTTGGCAAATTATCAAAAAATGGTATGATTTTAGTACTCTTAGGAACTATTAAATTATTACTTAAATCAGAATAACTTCCTTTTCCTGTAATAAATAGAATCTCTGTGTCATCTTTTTCATAATTCCTTAAGAAATTAAGAATCTTCTCATTAACTGAAGTACTTCCTAATGATCCCATTACAATAATTATTAGTTTTTTATCTTTTGTAAATCCTAATTGAGTCTTATCATATTTTTTAGTTTCAATTGCTCTTTGACTAACGGGATTTCCTGAATAAACAATATTCTTACACTTAAGACGTCTATTTCCATCGTTAAATGATGTAAAAACTGCAGTTGATTTTTTTGATAAAAATATATTAGTTTTTCCAGGTAGCATATTTTGTTCATGTAAAAAGACTTTAATATTTCTTTTTTCAGCTGCTAAACATACTGGCAAAGTTACATATCCTCCAAAAGCAATAACAGCATCAGGCTTAAAATCATCAATTATTTGAAGTGACTTTTTATAAGAATTTTTAATACATTTTAAATTCTTAATATTTCTAATCATATTAGTTTTAGAAATACCATATATTTCAAGTCCTTCATAAGGTATTCCCATACTAGGAATTAGATCACTTTCCATTCTGTTTTTTGTACCTATAAACAAGTACTCATTAGTTTTATCTTTTTTTATTTCTTCAAGAACCGATAGTGCTGGATAGATGTGGCCACCCGTTCCTCCAGCAGTTAATATAAACTTCATTATATATCCACCTTTCCTCGTGTGTTAATATATTATATACTATTTATCTTCTTTTTGCATTAATTTTAATATAGTTTCTCTTAATAATTTATTAGCACTTTCTAAATCCATACCACTTATATCTAATGGCTTACCAATTCTGGTAATTAATTGATTCTTTATTCCACTATATTCACCTGTTGTAGCAAATGGTACTATTAAAGCATTAGACTTTTGTGCTAAAGAAACCGCTCCAAATTTAAATGGTAGCATAACTACTTCATCTTTAGTTCCAAATGTTTTATTTCTTGTTCCTTCTGGAAATATACCAACAGCCCCACCAGAATGTAATACACTTAATGCTTCACTTTTAGCTTCCTCATCATGTATAGTTCTATCTACTTTTATACATCCAGCAAATCTATAAAACCATGCTTTAGGTCCTATAAAATATTCATCTTTTGACATATAATGTATTACCCTTTTTGTTACCATCATAACATTATATTGATCATCCTTATGTCTATGATTACCACATACTATTATTGGTCCACTTGAAGGTATATTTTCACTTCCATATACAATAGGATGATATTTTCTTTTAAAACTTAATAGTACAAATGGTTTCATTAGTTTATATCCAAATTCACTAGAATATTCTTTATCTTTCATCTTCTTCTTCACCTTTTGAATCTATTAATTTTCTATATGCTACTTTTCCGACTAGGGTTTTAGGTAGTTCTTTTCTATAGCCATATGCATAAGGTAAAGCATAGGCTGATATATTTTTTTCACAATGCTCTTTTATACTTTTCTTAACTTCTGCATTAAGTTCTATTCCGTCTTTTAAAACAATAAATGCTTTAGCCACTTCCTTTTTATATGGATGTGGTACTCCAACCACTACAGAAGTTTTTACATAAGGATGCTCATTTATTATTTGCTCTATTTGTCCTGGATAAATATTATATCCACTAGATACTATCATTCTTTTTAGACGACTTTGAAAGTATACAAATCCATCTTTATCCATATATCCCAAATCTCCACTATGAAGCCATATTTTATTATCTTCATGTAGTTTTAAAACCATAGATGTCTCTTTTTCATCATTAATATATCCCTTCATAACAGTAGGCCCATTAATACATATTTCTCCAGTTTGTCCTATTTGACATTCATTTAAAGTATTAGGCTCAAATATTTTAATATATGAGTCAGGTACAGGAATACCAATACTTTCTTTTTTAGTTATTTCTAATGGCATCATAGTAACTCCAGCAGTGCATTCAGTCATACCAAATGCTGTTCTTACTTTAGTGTCACTACCATGATCATATAAGAATTCATCTATTCTTTCATTTAATTTTGAACCTAAGGTGTCCCCTCCACAAATAATACATTTTATAAATGATAAATCTTCATCTTTTAGTTTTCTACTATATGTAAGTGTTTCTAATACACTAGGAACACAAGCTAATATATTTGGCTTATATTTCATTAAAGTATCATCAAATTTTTTAGGATTAACGCTTGGAAGTATTATAGCCTCTCCTCCACTCACCATACATGCGTGAAAAGTACATCCTAATCCAAATCCATGAAATATTGGCATAATTGCTAAAATACTGATTTTATCTCCTAAAACTTTATTTATTTCTAGTTCACTTATAACAAGAGAATTAAAATTCATATTAGTAAGCATAATTCCTTTTGGTTTACCTGTTGTTCCACCACTATGTAAAATAACCGCAGTATCACTACCCTTGCCTTCATCTTTAACTTCATCCTTACAAAATCTTGCTCTAGATAAAAAGTCACTATACATAATAACATCTTGTTCCATAGGATATTTAATATTTTTAGCATTTTTAATTCTATATCCTATTCTCATCAAAGGTTCCATAGATTCTGCTATAGAAATATAAAGTACTTTTTTTATATCTATTTCATCTAATATACTATATAATTTTTTATAA
This sequence comes from uncultured Clostridium sp., assembly GCA_964507635.1. Lineage (GTDB taxonomy): Bacteria > Bacillota_I > Bacilli_A > RF39 > UBA660 > CAG-1000. The sequence goes on along the minus strand of CAZDPZ010000001.1, from coordinate 34,401 downwards.
ACTAAATCTGCCACTATTACATAATTTGAATTAGTTAAATTAATAGCGTATTTAATTTCTTCTTCACTAGATAGAGGATGAACCATATTACATACTGCTCCTATTTTGTTAAGAGCATAAAAACATATTATTGCTTCAGGAGTATTAGGCATAATTATAGTAACGTAATCTCCTTTTTTAACTCCAAATCTCACAAAAGCCTGAGCATTTTCATCTATCTTTTTTAAATAAGATTTATATGTTACTTTAGATGAAAAATAAGAATATGCTATGTTTTTAGGGTATTTTAATGCACACTTTTTTACCATATCATACATTGATGTATTAGGATATTCTAAATGACTATCCATATCTTTATAGTATTTAAACCAAGGGTATTCTTCATTATTTTTTGATTTCATTTTTATTTTTTTCATTTAATATCATTTCCTTTACTTTATTCATTAATTTATTATTTTCACTCTCAATATCACTTGTTACTTTATAAGCTTCTCCATATTTGATTTTAAGACCAGAATGAAATAATTTATATTTTCCTGTTATAGCAAATGGCACTATATATGCATTTGTCTTACTAGCAAATTTAACCGTTCCTTCTTTAAAAGGCATTATTATATCTTTAGTTTTATTATGTGTCCCTTCGGGGAAAATTGCAACTAATCCATTATTGTTTAAAATATCAATTACTTCACATTTAGCTTTTTCATCATGTATAGTTCTATCTACTTTAATACATGCCATACTTTTAAAAAACCAATTTTTAAATTTGGTATTAAATAATTCACTTTTAGATAATACGTGTACTATTCGCTTAGGAGTGCCTATCATAAAGGCAGCATCTAAGTTATTGGTATGGTTACCCGCTAGTATTACAGCACCACTGTTTGGTATGTTTTCTACCCCTTCACACTTAGGAAAATATAATACTTTAAATATTATCTTCCCAAAAAATCTAATGAATTTATACACTACATATTTCATTCATTTTCAACTCCATATTGTAATTATAGCACGGATATTTTAATAAGTAAAACATATGGTGCCATAATTTACTTTAATGTAACATCTAATATCATCATTATTGAAAAACCTATTAATGTAAATAGTGCCATCACATCTTTATTCTTATTTGACTGACTTTCTGGTATTAATTCTTCAACAACTACGTAAATCATTGCTCCTGCTGCAAAAGCTAATAAAAATGGTAAAGCATATCTTATTTTTAATACAAGTAGTGCACCTAAAACACCAGAAATTGGTTCAACCAATCCACTTATTTGACCGTAAAAAAATGATTTTTTTAAACTTAAACCTTCTCTTCTTAAAGGAATACTTACTGCACTTCCCTCTGGAAAATTTTGAAGTCCTATTCCGAATGCAAGTATACAAGCACTTAATAAACTACTACCTTCTAAATTATATGCTAAAGATCCAAATGCTACTCCTACTGCTAAACCTTCGGGTATATTATGTAGCGTTATAGAAGAAATAAGCATTAAACATCTTTTAAAGCTTTTATTCTTTTCATTTAATATATCATTGAATTTTACTTTATCAAATATTTTATCTCCTATAAATAAAAGTAATCCTCCACATATGAAACCTAAAAATGTACTTAAAACACTAATATTTAAACTATTAGTCATTTCAATAGATGGAGATAACAATGACCAAAAAGAAGCCGCAATCATTACTCCCGCTGCACATCCTAACATTGAATCCATTATACCTTTTTTTACTTTTTTAAAGCAAAAAACTAAAGATGAACCTAAAGCAGTAATAGAATATGTAAAAATAGTAGCTATAAGAGCTTGAATGATATGATTCAAATTAATAAACCAATCTATTATATATATCACCTCTATTTAAGATATGTATAAATAATAAATTGGTTATTGTTAACTTTTATTTTTAATAAATGATACTATTTTTAGAAATATTAATGCACATAAGTTAACTAAAACTACACTACAGCCCGTAGGAGTAGCTAATAAATATGAAATAATAAGTCCTATTGTAAAACAAACTATAGAAATTATTACTGAAGAAATAACTACACTTTTAAATGTCTTATTTATTTGCATAGCACTAAGACATGGAAATATTATTAAACTTGATATTAATAGTGCACCCATTATTTTCATTCCGAGTACTACTACAATAGAACAAAGAATAGATAATATTATGTTATATAATTTAGTATTTACTCCTGTTGAACTTGCAAATGTTTCATCAAATGTAATTGAAAATATTTTATTATAAAATAATATATAAAGCACTATAACTATAATTGATAAAATTATTGTAAGAATAACTTCTTTACTACTTAATGCTAATATACTTCCAAATAGATAACTATTAATATCAATATTTACTCCTTTGGCAATTGAAATAGCCATAACTCCTATAGCAAAACTTGATGAAGATATTACTGCTATAGCTGATTCTCCATTTATTTTATTATTTTCATTCAATTCTAATATAAAAAATGATGCTAAAATTACTATTGGAATAGCAAACTCTAAAGGAGCTATATTTGCAACAGTTGCAATAGCCAAAGCACCAAATCCAACATGAGAAAGACCATCACCTATCATTGAATGTCTTTTCAATACTAAGCAAACTCCTAAAAGTGAAGCACAAAGTGAAAGAAGGATTCCTGCTATAAAAGAATTTTTAATAAATGTATAAGAAAACATCTCTATTATTTCATTAATCATTGTTTATCACTTCCATATATTCTTCTTTAGTACCAAAAAAATAATTCATAGGTTCTAAAGATAATACTTTATTTCCTATTAAATTATTATGATCTAAATCATGTGTTATCATTATTATTGTAATATTATTATTTTTATTAAGAAGATATGCCAAATTATATAGTTCTTTTTTTGAATTATAATCTAAATTATTAGATGGTTCATCTAATATAAGCAATTTTTTACTAGCACATAAACTTCTAGCTAGTAATACTTTTTGTCTTTGACCACCAGATAAATCACAATAATTTTTATTTTTTAAATTTTCTATTTTTAATAATTTTAAATTTGATAAGCATTCTTCCTTATCTTTTTTTGAGTAAAATGGCTTAAGCCCTAAATGATTTAAACACCCTGATAAAACTATTTCACTAACTGAAGCAGGAAAATTTTTATCTATTTTAGTATCTTGACTTAAATATCCCATAGAATTTTTAGAAACATTATTATATTTTATTGTTCCTTTCATAGGCTTAATTATTCCAAGTAATCCTTTAATTAATGTAGTTTTTCCACTTCCATTTGGTCCAACTATACATATAAAATCATTTTCATCCACTTTAAAAGATAAATTATTTAATACTTTCTTTCCATCATATCCTAAACTCAAATTATTTATATCAATTAAATTCATTAATTAAGCGCTTCCTTTAATACTTCTATATTTTTTTTCATTATATCTTCATAAGTTATTCCATTATTAAAATCATTTAAAGTAATATTATGTGCTGAATTAAGTTCTAAAACTTTTGTATTTGTTTCACTTGCTATAGTATTAGCAACATTACTATTAGACAATTCTGTCTTTAATATTACAGGTATATTATCTTTTTTTACAATATTTATTAAATAACTAATTGTTGTAGGGTCAGCTTCTGTTTCACTTGAACACCCTTTAAACGCAGCATAATAATTTAAACCATACTCTCTTACAAAATATAAAAATGGAAATCTGTCACCAAAAACTAATTCTTTTCTTTTTGAATTATTTACTACATCTCTTATATCACTATCAATAAGTTTTAATTTATTTATGTAATTATTTGCATTTTCTAAAAGGCTCGCAGCTACACTAGGATATACACTTTCTAATGTCGACTCAATTGTAGTAATAATATTTATAAAATCAGGAATATCAGTCCATATATGTTCATCATACTCTAATACACTTTCATCATGTGTATCATCCTGCATTCCTTCTTTAGTTTCCTCTTCTAATACTGATTCATTATAATCAATTAATTTTATAATCTTAATATTACTTTTATCAATACTTTCTAATATATCTTCTACCCAAGAATCCGATTCCCCTCCAATATAAATAAATACATCAGCATTAGATATATCAATTATATCTTTTGGAGTTGGTTCATATGAATGAATTTCACTTCCAGGTGGAACTAGCATTTTATAACTTACACCACTATCACTAACTACTGCTCTAATAGCATCATAAATAGGAAATATTGTACATACCACATTTACTTTATCTTTTTCTTTTTGACATCCTACACTAAAAAACATAACTATTATTAATATAAATGTTTTAAATATGTTTTTCATTATTCATTTTTCCTTCTAAAGACTTATAACATTTATTACAAGTACCATTTAAAATAATATTATCTTCTTTTATATAAAAATTATGGTTCTTTAAGATATGTTTTTCAAAATCATTAATACAATCACAATCAACATGTATAAGCATACCACATATATTACATTTTAAATAAAAATGATTTATTTTATCGCAATGATTTAAATAGTGATATTTTGTTATATTATTTTCAAAAAAATTTTGTAAATGATTTGAACTAACTAATTCATTTAAATATCTATAAATAGTAGTTAATCCAACACTCTTATTTATAATATTATAAATATCTATTGCAGTAAAATCTTTATTAATATTTTTTATTGATTCATAAATTAACTCTTTTTGTTTAGTATTATATTTCATAACATCTCCAATATGAAAATCATTTTCATATTGATTATAACAGAGTACAATAAAAAAGTAAATAATTATTTATATTTATTTACTTTATCTAAAAACTCATTTTTTACTTCATCTAGTCTTCTTTTATTTGTTGCTTCAAATCTTATTGTTAAATTAGGACCTGTATTACTTGCTCTAATTAATGCCCAACTATCATCAAATATTACTCTAATTCCATCTATTTCATTATATTTATAATTCATTTTATCACAATAATCTTTAATGCTGTTTACTATATCAAACTTATTATATTCGCTTACTTTAATTTTTATTTCATCAGTTGCATAATATTCATTAATACCATCAAACAGTTCTGATAATTTATTAGAAGTATTACTTAATATTTCTAATACTCTTAATCCTGAATAAATACCATCATCAAATCCTGGATATTTGTCTCTAAACCACATGTGTCCAGAAAATTCTCCACCAAAATCATATTTGTCTTTATTAATTTTAGCATTCATATATGATGCTCCAGTTCTATACATTGTTTGTTTATATCCTAAACGATCAAGTTCGTCTATTAATGACTTACCACATTTTACATCATATATTGCCTTCTTATTTTTAATTTTATTACTTAAATATCTATACATTAATAATAAGTATAAATCAGATGATAAAATATTTCCTTTTTCATCTACTATTCCTACTCTATCAGCATCTCCATCTACTGAAAAACCATAGTCATACTTTAATGATTTAACTTTTTTTGCTAAAACAACTTGATTTTTTCTAACAGAGGGGTCTGGTTCATGATTGGGAAAACTTCCATTAGACTTACAAAATAAATATTTAACGTTTACATCAAACATACTTAGTACTTCTTTAATGATTATACTTCCTGTTCCATTTCCACAATCTACTACTATGTTTAACTTTTTAGACCCTAATGAAATACTATTTTTTATTAAATTTAAATATTCATTTTTTATGTCATAGTTTACTATTTTTCCATTACCTTTAGTAAATATACCTTTATTAGTAAAATTCATAAACTTTTTAATTTTAGTTCCGTAAGCATTACCAATTAAATCAAAAGATATTTTAAACCCATTATATTCTTTAGGATTATGACTAGCTGTAATCATTATACCTGATTTAATTTTCAATTTCTTTTTAGCACAATAATACATTGGTGTTGTTACAAGACCCAAATCGATTATATTAGCGCCACCTTCAAGCAATCCACTAATCAAACACTTATGAATAATAGGACTAGATTTTCTATTATCCATACCAATAATTACAGTTTTATCATTAATATAAGAAGAGAAACTTCTTCCTATAGTATATGAAACATTAGAATTTATCTCACTTTTATATAATCCTCTAATATCATATTCTCTAAATATAACTTCTTTTACTTTTACAATTTTCATTTTACACCTTTTTATTAACTTTTTAAAAATCCATCTATAATAACTTTCTCTGCTTCATTTTCATTTAATCCTAGAGTCATTAATTTCATTAACTGATCTCCAGCTATTTTACCTATATATGCTTCATGTATTAAATTTGCTTGAGTATTTTTAGCAAATATTTTTGGTATTGATTTAACACTGGCACTATCCTTTAATATTGCATTACATTCTACATGTCCATAACAAGCATTGTTACCTATAATATTTGATTTAAATTCTTGATATGACTTGTTTCCAGCAACGGATTTAGAGCTAATATTTACACTAGAATTTTTACCATTTAAATATATAGTATAATCAGATTTTGCTTTTTCTTCATAATTTGTCAATATTTTTTCATTAATAATTAAAGTAGCGTTTTCTCCTAATTTAGCCTTAGTTTTTCTAAATGCACTGTCTACTCCACTTATTTGTACTGTATCCATAACCATATATGAATTTTTTTCCATATTAATTATAGTACTAGGATTTAATATTTTCTTACCATTTCCAATTCCTTGTGCATAGTGTTTTTCAATATATTTAACTTTAGCATTTTCTTTTATATGAAATTCATGTATTCCATCATGAGATGTAGCTAAAGATTCTGGATTATGTATTCCACATCCAGCATATATAGTAACATTAGAATTTTTTCCTATATAAAAATCATTATACACTATATCTTTTATTCCACTTTTACTAACTATGACAGGTATATCAATTATAGCATTACTTATATCATCATCTACATATATATTTATACCAGGGTTATCTTTTTTGCTCTCTATTCGCACGCATTCACTAGTTTTCCTTTCGATACATTCCATATTACTTCTTAAGTTATATGCATCAGCTTTATTAAATGAAAGCCCTCCATCTATTATTTTTTTTAACAAAGATTCATCTATCTTATTCATAGCATTTTCTTCCTTTTTTACAACGTTTTGAAGATGAAAATAAACCTTCCATCATTTTATCTTTATCTTCAACGTTAAGTATCTTTCCATCATTCATAAGTATAATCTTATCTGAAATAGATAATAATTTTTCTTGATGAGATACTACTATAGTTATATTATTTTTATCACTATTAATTTCATTAAATAAATTAATAATATTATTAAAGCTCCATAAATCTATTCCTGCTTCAGGTTCATCAAAAATTGATAATGTAGGATTCTTGGCTAAAACACTAGCTATCTCAATACGTTTTAATTCTCCTCCTGAAAGTGAACTGTTTACTTCTCTGTTAATGTATTCAATAGCGCATATTCCTACTTTTGATAGAATACTTCTTGCTTCTTCTTGAGTTAAATCTCTTTTAATTGAAATCTTCAATAAGTCATATACACTTATTCCTTTAAAAGTAACAGGTTGTTGAAAAGCATATCCCATTCCTGCATTAGCCCTAGAAGTAACACTTAATGATGTAATATCTTTACCATTTAAAATAATTTGTCCACTATCTGGTGATACAATTCCCATAATTATTTTAACCAATGTAGTTTTCCCACTTCCATTTGGTCCGGTTATAGCATAAAAGCCATTATCTATTTTTAAATTAATATTATCTAATATTACTTTATTATCTCTTTTATAACAAATATTTTTTAATTCTAACATATGTTTCCCTTCTTTAAATAACACTTTAAGTATAACATAAAAAACATTAATGTTTCTTTTTATGATTCATTTTTTTTCTTGTGTGCTTGTAAATTATGAATAATATTATACTAATAACTATTACAAGTACAAGAGAAATTAAAACATAGTATATAACTTTTTTAATGTTAGTATTATTCATTCTATTTTTTTCAACACTTTTAATATAGTCAAGAGCATCAATATTACTTTTTTTTGAATTATTAATAGCAATAGCAAATATATCTTTATCATATACTATTCGTAATTCTACTAAAGAGTTTTTCTTATAGTTATTTACATTAATAACTACTATAGAATCATTTATATCTTTTTTAACACTTATATTTTTATTACCATGTGAATATACTTCAAATAAAGAAGAATTAAAAGGTAATGATAAAACTATATTAATTTCATTAACATCATAATTAAATAAATCAAAATATTTGTAATACATTTCAGCACAATCATTATGTTTAACAGCTAAAGCCATAACATTATATTCTAAATAATATGTTTTACTTTCATTATTAAATTTAATATTTAAGTAACCATTTTCATCATTAGTTTCATAGTTATTTATTAAAGTAACATTATTTTTAATAAAATCTTCATCATAAATATCATCAATTTTATATTCATCATTTATAAGCCCAATATTTAAGATATTTATATCATAAGCATTATATATATTACTATTATAAAATGAATCTATAGTGCCATCAAAATCTTTTAAGTTCTCATCTTTATAAAATAAATCAACATTAAAATCACTCTCATAATTATTAACTTCTATAATTTCTTTAACTAAAAGATTTCCCGCTATGTCAAGTTCTGAATCAACATATATTTTATTAATACTAGTAGCATTTATAATTAAAGGAATAAATAAAACAATAATTAATAATATTTTTTTCATAATTTCACTTCCTTATTAATTTTAACATTTAAGCATAAAAAAAGAAATAACTAATTAACTAATTTATTTCTTATTATTTCAGTTACTGCTTTCATATCAACTTTTCCTTTAAATATAGGATTTAATTCTTTCATAATATTTCCCATATCTTTTATTCCAGATGGTTTTAATTTATTAAATACTTCATCAATATTTTTATTAATTTCATCTTCACTTAATTGTTGAGGCAAATATGCAGATAAAACTTCAATTTCTTTTAGTAGTGAATCTACTAAATCTTTTCTATTACCTTTTTCAAATTCAATAATGCTTTCTTTATGTGTTTTAATTTGTTTACTAATAACATCAATAGCTATATCATCAGGAACATTTTCATGCCTATCCATTTTATTATTAATAATATATAAATCTATAGCTCCTTTTAATAACCTTAATGTACTAAGAGTAGCTGTATCTTTATTTTTCATAGCATTAACTAAATCTTTAGAGATAGTTTCATATAACATAATTGATTTCTCCCTTTATTAATATCTTTGTTTACTATGCTTTTTAGCATTTTTAATAGCTTCTTTTTTAGCTTCTCTTCTACGTACTCCAGGTTTAGAGTATTCTTTTCTTTTCTTCATTTCAGTAGGGATTCCACTTCTTTGAACTTTCATTTTGAATCTTTTTAAAGCATTCTCAATGTTTCCATCTTTTACTTCTACGTGTGTCATTATTCTTCCCTCCCTTCATGACAAAAATAATTATATTACAAAAAACGACAAATATCAAGTAAATTATATACCATAACATAAAAAAAGTATCAATATGTGATACTTATTTAATTTGATTCATTACTTCTTGAGCAAAGTCTTCATTTCTTTTTTCCATACCTTCGCCAACTTCATATTTAACTAACTTAACAATCTTACAATTATTATTACTTAAATAATCTTTAATTTTTATTGAGGAATCTTTTATAAATGCTTGTTCCATGAGAACACTATCTTCATAATATTTATTCAATCTTCCATCAACAATCTTATCAGCAAATTCAGGCTTTTTACCTTCATTTATTACTTGCTCTTTAATAACATCTTTTTCATGATCAAGAACACTTTGAGGTATATCTTCAATATTTATATATGAAGGTTTCATTGCTGCCGCTTGCATAGCAATATCTTTGGCAACTTCTAAGTTACTTCCATCAACTACGCAAATTGAAGAAATCTTTCCTCCCATATGAATATAAGATCCAAATATTTCACTTTTTTCTTTACTAATTACTTCAAATCTTCTTAAACTAATCTTCTCTCCTATTTTAGCAGTTGCATTAACAATTAAATCATTTAATGTTTCACCATTACTTTTACATTGTAACGCATCTTCTAAAGTTTTAGGTTTACTATCTAATAATGAATTACCAATAGAGTCTAATAAGCTCTTAAATTCACTATTCTTTGCTACATAATCAGTCTCAGAATTTAACTCAACTATTACAGCATTCTCTGAATTAGTATATATATTTGATAATCCTTCCGCAGCAATTCTTTGAGCTTTCTTTTCAGCTTTAGAAATACCTTTTTCTCTTAAATAATCAATAGCTTTTTCCATATCTCCATTAGATGACTCTAATGCTTTCTTACAGTCAAGCATACCAGCTGAAGTTTTATCTCTTAATTCTTTTACCATACTAGCACTAATATTCATATTACCTCCTAATTAAGTGATGAAACAAGTTCATCCTTCTTCATAGTAGAATAACCAGTAATATTACGTTCCTTAGCCAACTTTTTAAGTTCAACTACAGTCATCTTAGAATAGTCAACTTTTTCACTAACTTTAGTTTCTTTTTTAACTTCTTCTTTAACTTCTTCTACAACAGGTGATTCTTTTTTCTCGTTATTTTTATTTACTTTTTTAGTTTCCTTCTTTTCATGTTTTACTTCGTTATCTTCTTTTTCTTCAAAATCATCAAACTTAACAATCTTAGTTTCAACTTTAATATCTTTCTTTTCTTTTGATGGTTCTTCTTCACTCACAAAATCTAATACTTCAAGCCCATTAGCTTCACATACTGCATTAGCAAGTACTCCTAATATAACTTTTACACTTCTAACAGCATCATCATTACCAGGAATAACATAATCTACATCATCTGGATCACAATTAGTGTCTACAATTCCAAATACTGGAATATGTAATTTTCTCGCTTCATGAATAGCATTTACTTCTACTCTAGGATCTACTACAATTAGAGCTTTAGGTAATTTTTCCATATTTCTTATTCCACCAAGAAGTTTATTTAATTTATCATATTCTTTTTGAATCTTTGAAACTTCTTTTTTAGGTAATTCAAATTTACCACTTGACTCCATATTTTCGATTTCAATTAGTCTTTTAATTCTATCTCTAATTGTTCTAAAATTAGTAAGTGTACCTCCTAACCATCTTTCGACTACATAATAACTGTTGCATCTTGTTGCTTCTTCAATACTAGCATCATGTGCTTGTTTCTTAGTTCCAACAAATAAAACCTTTCCTCCGCCTTCGCATGCTTTAAGAAGTTCCGCGTAAGCTTCTTCAATTTTCTCAACAGTTTTTTGTAAGTCTATGATATGAATATCATCTCTTGCTGTAAAAATGTACTCCTTCATTTTGGGATTCCATCTTTTTGCTTGATGTCCAAAATGTACACCAGCTTCTAATAAATAACTTTTTGCAATTACTGCCATTTTTTCCTCCTTCGTTATTATCTTCTGCCCATATCACGCTTAATAATTCACTTATATTTAAGCACTAGAATTATTAAATCAATAGACATGTTTTTTTCTTAAAGCCATTATATTCTACCATATATTGTATGAAAAAAAAAGAGTTTTTTACTCTTTTTTAACTTATTAAACAAAACATGACATATCAAAACCAGTAATTAGACTTATAAAATTAATAATTGTATCAAATAATAGTATCAAAGCACATATTATTAATAATTTTACTAATTTATCAAAAGCTTTTTTTAAAGCAGCATCATCTTTACTACTAATTGCAGGAATAAATGCAAGCATTCCACTAACTATGCAAATAATAATACCAGCTATTTTAAGAACTACTATTAGACCTTTTATTATTGTAGTCAAACTACTTCCTAATAATTCACTACATGTTGTATCGTCTTCTCCAAAACCTACATTAGGAAGAACAGCACTACCACTTCCTCCACCAGGGTTTGGTTCAATATCATCACCATCATCTGGATCATCTCCATCACCATCACCTATGCCAGATCCAGTAACACTATTTGTAGAAGTAAAAAATTCACAAAATTTAGATGATGAACCATGATTTTGCAACACTTTATTAACTCCGGATAAATCAGTACAAGTTTTTGTTCCATTTTTTATTGATTCAAAGAATTCCTTTGCAACATCACTTTTTATCATATTTGATCTAGTTGTACAGCCTACATAATCTCCACTTATTGCTGATATATTTACTGTATTAGTGTCGAAATTATAAGAGACACTAAACTTTGAAGTATCGGCACCTTCTGACCATGTGTATATACACTCTATATTACTTTCATCTTTTCCAAATGTTCCGCTACCATGAGTTGATGAAGATTCAGCTTTCAAAGAATTAATATCAGTACAAGATGAATTTCCACCTATAGTTTTAGCTCCTCTACCATTTCTAGCTACTTTTTTACATAATGTAGGACATGTTGATTCATATATTCCACTTCCTGAAGTAGTTTCTTTTTTAAAATAACTAACTTGAAAATTGCTATCCAAACTAAATGGACCACAATTACTACTGCTCATATCATAACTATCCTTATTTCCTTTAAATGTAATAGTACATTTTCCATTACTAGAATTCCATGAAGCGACAGTATAAATACAATTATAACTTGATGCGTCTTCAGCAGCATAAACCTTAATAAATTGCATAAAACATATTAACAATAAAATGAAATAAATAATTTTTTTCTTCATATCTTACCTCTTTAATAAATATTATCACATTTTTATTTATATTTAAACAATTTTAATGAATTTTACATGAAATATTTTTTAATTTATGGAAAAAGTATTATATTTATAGTATAATGGTTATGGTGAAGAGAAGTGAACAAAAATACATACAAAAATAGAGGTATGTTTTTAGAAAATATATTAAATGATACTAATACATATTATAATAGTATAGAAAAATGTTTAATATACAAGAAACCTACTCCAATAAAAGTATTAAGTGTTAAGTATCCTACTACTCATTCACATCTAATTGATAAAGCTGTATATAGTCAAATTTCAACATTAGATTATAATGGCATATACAGAGGGAAATACATAGAATTTGATGCAAAAGAATGTCACTCAAAAACATCTTTTCCACTTTCTAACATTAAAGTTCATCAATTAGAACATATAAAAAGAGTCATTAAGCAAGGTGGAATAGTATTTCTAATAATAATGATAAATGATGAATTTTATTTATTAGACGGAAATAAATTAATAGATTATATATCTTCTACTTCTAAAAAATCTATAGAATATAAATATTTGAAAGACAATGCAAAAAAAATAGTAGAAAGTTATATACCTAGAATTAAATATTTAGATATAGTAGATGAATTATATTTTAATAAGGAGTAACATGAAAAAAATTAATTTTGATAAAATTAAAAAAAAAAATGAAGAAAGAAAAAACAAATATAAAGTTAAAAAACTAGAAAAGAAAGAAAAAAAAGTAAATAAAAAGACAGATAGTTTAAAAAAAGTAAAAACTAGAAGAAAAAGATTTAGATTTTGGTATTGGTTATTAAATATAATAGCTGTTTTTGCAATATTATTATTTATTGGAGGAGTTGGATTTTGTTATTATATAGTTAAAAGTGCTCCAGAATTTGATAAGAATCTACTTTTTGAAAAAGAGGCTTCATTAATTTATGATTCCCAAAATAATTTAATTGCTACACTGGGAAGCGAACAAAGAGAAAAAATAACATTTGATGAGATTCCTCAAGTATTAGTTGATGCTATTATTGCTACAGAGGATTCAAGATTCTTTCAGCATAAAGGATTCGATTTACCTAGATTTGTTAAAGCTGCTATAGGACAAGCATTAGGTCAAAATTCAGGTGGTGCTTCTACTTTAACAATGCAACTTTCAAAACTTGCATTTACTTCTACTGACTCTGAAGGAATTAAAGGAATCATTAGAAAATTTACTGATATATATATTGCAGTATTTAAGATGGAAAAAAATTATACTAAAGAAGAAATAATAGAATATTACGTTAACACTCCTTGTTTAGGTGGAAATATATATGGTGTAGAACAAGCTAGTCAATATTATTTTGGAAAATCCGCAAAAGATTTAAATTTAGTTGAAGCTTCTATGATTGCTGGATTATTTCAATCACCAAACGGATATAATCCTTATGTAAATCCAAATGATGCTAATGATAGAAAAAACACTGTATTATATTTAATGAGAAGACATGGTTATATTACTGAAACCGAATATAATGCTGCTGTTGCTGTAGAAATTAAAGATTTAGTATCTGATGGATCAACTAGTGTAAATGAATATCAAGGATTTATTGATACAGTTGTTCAAGAAGTAATTGATAAAACTGGTAATAATCCATATGATGTACCAATGATAATATATAGTACTATGGTTAAATCAAAACAAGATGTTATTAATAATTTTTATAATACATATAAATTCAAAGATAAAAAAATTGAAGTTGGGGTTGGAGTAATTGATAATGATACAGGTGCTATTATTGCAGTTGGAGCTGGAAGAAATAAAACCGGGGCCATGACGCTTAACGTCGCTACATTCAGCGGACAAACAAAAAGACATCCTGGATCTACAATTAAACCTATTATGGATTATGGACCAGCTATAGAATATGAAAATTTAAGTACTTATGGACCTTTCATTGATGATAAAGTATCCTATGCTGGTGGATCTATGCATAACTCAACTGGTTCTTATAAAGGATTTATGACCATGAAGACATGCTTACAAAAATCAGTTAATACTTGTGCTCTTCAAGCATTTAATATGACAACTAATGAACAGAAATTATCATTTATTACATCACTTGGAATTTATCCAGAAGAAGGAATTACTACTATACCTCAGTCATATTCAATTGGTGCATTTAATGGTGCTACTCCAGTTTCTCTAGCTGCTGCTTATTCTGCATTTGGATCTGGTGGATATTACACTTCTCCATATTCGTTTACAAAAATTATATATAGAGAAACAGAAGAAGAATATGAGCAAGACATTTCTAGAACAAGAGTAATGAAAGCACAAACTGCTTATATATTAGCTAGTGTTTTAACAGGAGCAACAACATCTAGAGTAAAAGTTTCAGGAACAAGCGTTGCTACAAAAACAGGAACTACCTCATATGATAGAACACTTTTAAAACAATATGGTCTATCTACAGGAGTTATTCCAGACTCTTGGACAGCAAGTTTTACATCTGATTATGCAGTTGCTATATGGTACGGATACGTTAATGGATTATCAAAAGAAGCAGTTAAAAATAAATGGTATTTAACATCTGGACATGCAGGAACAGAAAGATTAAAAATACAAGCTGCTCTAGTAAATAAAATTTATGAGAAAAATGCTACATTTAAAAATCCTGGTGGCCTTACTACTGCAAGTGTTGAACTTGAAACTATACCTGCTCAAAAGCCAAGTTCTTATACACCAAGTTCTCTAACTGGAAAATTCACGTTTATTAGTGGAACTGAACCAAGTGAAACTTCTACAAGATTTAGTGAATTATCTGACCCTACTAATTTATCTTACTCTCAATCAGGTAATAATGTATCCCTTTCATGGACATCACCTGGTATTCCTTCTGCTATAGATACTGAATACTTAACAAATTTCTTTAATAATGACTGGAAAATAGAACCAGAAAAATATTTAGAAAAACGTATTAGTTATAATACAAAGAATATAGGTGATTTTGGATTTGCTATATATTTAACTCAAGGTACAAATTCCACATATGTTGGATGGACAGCAGACACTACATATACAATTAATATGAGTTCATATAGTGGAATATATGATGGGATTATTGTTAAAAGTACTTATTCTATATTTAAATCTAATGCAAGTCCTGGAATAAAGGTAGTGTTTAAGACTTATACGGCTGAAGATTATTCAGTAATTATGAATAGCCTAACCGCTTCTTATACTATAGGAAGTACTTATAATGAACTTAATACTTCTAATGTTACTAGCATAGTATTAGATGGAAAAGACATTACTTCAAGTGTTCAATCACTTAGTGTTGAAACAACATCAATTAAAAATACAAGTGACTCGTCAATAACTAATTTAGCTCCAAATCAAATTACCCAAAGTGCTGGAACATATAATGTTACTTATACTGTATCATTTAAATATAAGTCTAATTTAATAATCACCAAAACATTTAATCAAATAGTAACAGTAAACTAAAAGCGATATCATCTATCGCTTTTTTTATATTTACAAATACTATTTAATTTACATTCAATGCACATAGGATTTATACTTTTGCAATAATATCTACCAAACAATACTAATTGAGTGTTAACCCTATTCCATTCATTTATGGGAAAATATGCTTTTAATTTTTTTTCTGTTTTAATTATATCATCGCCTTTGTTAGTTATTCCCAATCTTTTAGAAACTCTAAATACATGAGTATCTACTGCAAAAGAAGGTATATCGAAAAGTAGTCCTATTACTACACTAGCAGTCTTCCTTCCAATTCCAGGTAAACTTTCTAAATATTCTCTATCATTTTTTACATATCCTATTTCTTTTATAGAACTTACTATTGATTTAAAATTTTTTGCCTTTACTCTATAAAATCCTATTGGCTTAATATAATCCATTAATTCTTCAATACTTAATTTATCAAGTAATTCTAAAGAGTTATATTTATGAAAAATCTTTGTTGTAACTTCATTTACTCTTGAATCTTTTGTTTGAGCAGATAACATAACACTTAATAATAATTCATAATCTTTATTATATATTAATTCACATTTTGGATTTGGAAATAAAACATCTAAATTATCTATTATTAATTTATTGTTCATTATCTTCTAACCAATCATAATCAAATAAATCTTCTAGTTTCTCATTTTCTTCTTTACTCCTCTTTTTAACACCATTTTTAGTCCATTCATAGATTATTTTATCAATATATTTAAAACTAGTAACACCATTTAAAATTGCTTCCTTTAAAGCTTTTTCTATTGTATCTTCACTTACATTATTTTCAATCCACTTATTAATTAATTCATATTCATAAGAAGAAAGAACTCTACCAAGTTCATGCTCAAATAATGAAAAAATATCTCCATTATTATTTTCTTCTTTTTTATTAAGAACTAGCCTATCATAAAAAGGATCTAATTTAATTTGTTCTTTCACTTTTCCATTTGAATTAATTACTTCTATATCAATAAATTTTTTATTAACTAAACTTCCAAAAGTATTACTAATTTTATCTTCACTAAATCCAAGTTTTTCTTTAATATCATTTTCATCTAAATTACATGATACATTAATAAAATATAACATAAGTAAAAATTCATCTAAAGTTATATCAATATTAGATATACTTTTAATAATATTACTATTAATAATAAAATCTTTTGTAGTAAAACAACTTCTAAGTTCACTCATAATTATTCACATCCTTAATACTTTTAATAATATCTTTTTCACATTTACTAAATGGTAAATCAGTTTCAATTTGAGCCCATAATCCATAAACATTTTTATTTAAATCTATTCTATCATATTTTATATGTAAATATTCAAATAAATTATATTTTGAAATAAAATCAAAAAATCTATAAACATATTTAGATGAAAATATCTTATCTAGCTCTTGTCTTATATATTCTTTAGGAATATTATTAAATATATTTTTATTATCATTAATAAAATTAATTATTTCGAGATCTAATTCAAAATTAAGTGTTGTATAAAATCTTAATGCTCTTAATACTCTTGTGGCATCTTCATTAAGTTTTTCATAGGTAGATCCTATAACTCTAATAATATGATTATTTAAATCATTTATCCCACCAACTATATCAATTATATTATTATCTTTATCCATAGCAATCGCATTAATTGTAAAATCTCTTCTTAATATATCTTCTTTAAAATTAGAATATTCTAATTTAATAGGTTTATTTTTTTCATACTTTAATTCTTTTCTAAATGTTGTAATATCATAATTGTATAATCCATCACTAAAATGATAAGCATAATATTTATCGTTAATTTTTCCAATATGATTTAATATATTATCTATTTCATAAGGTTTAGCATTAGTAGAAATATCAATATCAAAATTATTTTTATGTAAAAGATATTCTCTTACATATCCACCAACTATATAAGCATCAAAGCCATTATTAATTAATTTATATAATATTTCTTTCATAATTAAATTGTACTATTAATTTATATAAAAGTCCAACAAATAAAAAAAGCCAAGTGGCTTTTTTTATTAATTTAAAGCATCTTTTAATTTGCTTCCAGCTTTGAATGACGCAACCATCTTTGCAGGAATTTTAATAGCTTTCTTAGTTAAAGGATTGATTCCATCTCTTGCAGCTCTTTTCTTAGCAGCAAAAGATCCAAATCCTACTAATGTAACTTTTCCTTCCTTCTTAAGACCTGAAGTTATTCCTTCAATTGTAGCGTCTAATGCTCTTAGAGCATCAGCTTTAGTTAATCCAGCTTTAGCAGCTATGAATTCAACTAATTCAGTTTTACTCATCGTAAATTACCTCCCATATGATTTAAGCATCACTTGCGATATAATGCTTACATATTAATTGTAACATATATGACTTGAAAATCAAGTAAATTAGTATTATTTTTACAAAAAATACATATTTTTAATTTTATTTTGTATTTTTTTTAGGTGGATTGCATGTAGGACAATATATCTTTTTACCCTTTTGTACTAAAAGTCCATTACAGGTTGAACACGATTCTCCAGTTGGCTTATCCCATAGAGCATAAGCACATTTTGGATAATTTG
>CAZDPZ010000001.1:0-15568 GCA_964507635.1 uncultured Clostridium sp. | reverse complement strand
CCTTTTGACAATTTTCACATATTTCTTCGTTATTTTTCATAACTAATAAGCCATTACATTTTTCACAAATATTTCCAGTTGGTAAATACCATGTTGCATATTTACATTTTGGATAATTTGAACATCCATAAAATATTTTTCCTTTTTTTGTTCTTTTTTCAACTATCTTTCCATCACACATAGGACAGGAACAAATTTCTACTATTTTTCTCTCTTCCTTTTTTATATACTTACAATTTGGATAATTTGAGCATCCTACAAAAGCACCATACTTACCTTTTCTAATAATAAGTGGATTTCCACATAATGGACAACCTTCACCAGTTTCTTCTGGAGCTTCTTTTTCCATGTCTTTAAAAGCTATATCTAATAGTGGAGAAAAATCCTTATAGAACTTATCAAGTACACTATACCATATAAGATTACCATCAGCAATTTCATCTAATTCACTTTCCATATTCGATGTATACTCAGTATTTATTATTGTTTTAAAAAATTCTTGAAGTTTATCTGTTACTGTAATTCCAACTTCTGTTGGATAAAACTTTTTATCTTTTATACTTACATAATCTCTTTCTTTTAATACACTAATTATTTTAGCATAAGTACTTGGTCTACCTATACCAAGACGTTCTAATTCAGCAATTAATTTTGCTTCTGTAAATCTTGGCTTTGGTTCAGTATAATGTTCTATTTTTTCTACATTAGAAGATACTATTACTTTAGATTTATATTTTTCAAAATCAGGTAATAGAACATCATTTGATTCTTCATAATCTTTGTATATTTTTAAATATCCATCAAACACACATATTTGTCCATTTGCTTTAAATAAATATTCTTTATTTTCTAAGTCTACACTCGTAGCCTCAACTTTAGCATCAGCCATAAGTGAACTAAGAGTTCTTACATATATTAAATTATATAATTTAAATTCTTCAGGACTAAGATATTTCTTAATATCTTCTGGGCGTCTATTTATACTAGTTGGTCTTATGGCTTCATGAGCATCTTGAACATTATCCTTATTTTTAATTGACTTAACATATCCAATATATTCTTTTCCATAGTTAGATGCTATAAATGACTTCGTATCACTCACAAAAGAGTCTGATAATCTTACAGAATCCGTTCTCATATAACTTATTAATCCAACTGTTTCACTTCCTATATTAATACCTTCATATAATTTTTGAGCAATACTCATTGTCTTTGAAGCAGGATAATTTAATCTATTTGATGCCATTTGAGTTAAAGTACTAGTTGTAAATGGGAACTTACTTTGTTTATTCTTTAGTTTCTTTTCAACATTTACTATATTATATGCATTTGATAATTTGGATAATATTTCATCTGCTAAAACATTTGAATTAATAGTAATATCTTTATTTCTATATTTCTTTAATTCAGCTTTAAAGTCTTTAAAATCTGCTTCAATAGTAAAATACTGCTCTGGAACAAAAGCAAGTATTTCTCTTTCTCTATCAACTATTAATTTTAAAGCAACACTTTGTACCCTTCCTGCACTTTTTCCACTTGTTTTAGATTGCATAAGTTTACTTAATCTAAATCCAATAATTCTATCAAGTATTCTTCTTGATTCTTGACTATGTACTAAATTAATATCTATTTTTCTTGGATGTTTAAATGCTTCTTTTATAGCACCCTCTGTTATTTCATTAAATACTACTCTACCATACTTATCATCATCTAATCCTAATGTATCTTTTAAATGCCAGCTAATAGCTTCCCCTTCTCTATCAGGGTCTGTCGCTAACAAAACATTATCACTAGATTTAACCTCTTTTTTAAGTTCTTGTACTAACTTTGATTTACCTTTCATAATAGTATAATTTGGCTTAAAATCATCTTCTAAATCGACACCCAAACCATACTTACCCGTTGTTGCTAAATCACGAATATGACCTTTAGATGATAAAACTTTATATGAACTACCTAAATATTTCTCAATAGTTTTACTTTTACTTGGACTTTCTACTATTACTAAATTTTTCATATTTATCCTTTCTAAATATCTCTCCCTTTAAATAATATAAACATAAATGTTTTTTTTGTCAACTATTTGTGTCATTAAAAAAGAGTTCATATGAACTCTATAAACATTCTACATAAGTATCGCCTAAGCATCTAATACTACATAAACAATTGATATCCATTGTAAAAATTGAATCAGTATTTACATAAGGATATACGCTTTCTGTATCAGGATTTGTAGTAAGTACTCTAAACGTTGCACAACATCCATCTATTTTTTCTACTCTAAACACACTACTTGTTACATCAGTTTCACTTCTACTAATAGGCATAGCCCAAGGTGTTCCGTTACCACAACAAGTATATAACATTATTGGTCTTGTGTTACATATAATACAATTTGTTCCTCCACCAAGTGCTGGTCTATCACAAGAAAGTAAACATCCATCAGGACATGCATTTGTTTGTAAAACATTAATTACTTGTAATATTTCAGATATACAATTATTATCGCAACATTTTTTCTCATTATTACACATATAATCACTCCTTTTATTCTATTCATTAATAAGTTATGAAATATATTTAATTTTAGTTACATCTTTCACCTAAAAAAAAAGAACTATTACTAGTTCTCATATACACTTACTTGTTTTTTATCTTTGCCTTTTCTTTCAAACTTTACTTTGCCACTAATTTTAGCATATAAAGTATGATCTTTACCCATTCCAGTATTTACTCCTGGATAAATTTTTGTTCCTCTTTGACGATATATAATAGATCCTTCTTTAGCTATTTGTCCATCAGCTAATTTAGCACCTAATCTACGTCCAGCAGAATCTCTACCATTTTTTGTAGATCCAACACCTTTTTTGGATGCGAATAATTGTATATTTAAATTCATTTTATTCATGGTTTTCCTCCTTAATATTAATATTTTTATCATAATTATTTTTTAGTTCATATATCATATTAACTAAATTATCTAATAATTTATTAGTTATATTATCTTTCTTAATATTAATAATTTTTAAGTTATTACTATCTGTATAACTAATAGCATTTTTATCAAATTCTAATATTGCATTAATAGTAGTAATTATCATAGTGCTAAAAGATGAACAAACTATATCTTTTCCTGTTACATCATATCCAGAATGACCATTACAATGAATACTATTAATAATATTATTCTTTTTTACTATAGATACACTTATCATTATTTTACAATAGACTTAATAAGTATTTTAGTATAAGGTTGTCTATGTCCTTGTGTTTTTCTATATTTCTTTTTTGGTTTATACTTAAATACTAAAATTTTCTTTTGTTTTCCATTTTTTAAAACTTTAGCAGTTACTTTAGCACCCTTAATATTTGGAGTACCAAATTTGCCATCTACATATAGAACTTCATCAAAAACAACTTCATCGTCAACTTTCTTTCCTAATGATTCAATATATAGTTCTTGACCTTCTTCAACCATATATTGCTTTCCACCAGTTACAAATATTGCTTTCATTTAAATTCCTCCTTCAATAAGACTCACTTTTAAGGTAAGATAATCTTTTTAAAACCTTTTCAATGTGGTTGTAGAGAAAGATGTCTACAAACATGAGTATTTTAGCATAATTACGTATTTATGTCAAACAGTTTATTTAAATATTTTTTTTCATCAATATTATCTATTATGTGATAATAATCTCTTTTTAATTGATTTAATTTTTTTATACATTTGATTTTTTTAAAATTATAATTATTTAAATATCTTTCTAGTATAAATTTATAAGTTTTTAATTCAATATTCATTATTTCTAATATAATACACTTTATTAAAAAAAGACTTAGTATTATTGACAATATCGTTTTATTAAATATTAAAAATATAATAATAAAAATTATAGAAATTACTATAGAAAATATTATTGATAGTTTATAAGAAAAAATATAATTAAATATTAAATTAATAAGTCTTCCACCATCTAATGGTAATATAGGTAAAAAATTAAAAGACAATAGTGTATAGTGTATTTTAGTAATTATATTGAATGTATGAAATGTTACTAAGTTATTATTATAAAGACGTATTATTAAATAATATAATAATATTTGAAATATTAATCCACCAATTAGAGTAATAAATTCTTTATATATTCGAGTATTTAATTCTTCATCATAAATAGTTAATCCACCAAATGGATAAATGATTACTTCTTTAAATTTAAAACTTACTAATTTACTGAATATAACATGTCCACATTCATGAATAATAATCACAAATAAAAATAAAAATACATATTCAAAATACCCAGATAAAAAAGATATAAGTAAAAAAATATAAGTATAATTAGATACTTTAATATTCATTAACACTTATAGGTTTATCATCTTTAAATAATGCATAATAATATTCATTACTGCTAACCCCAAGTATTGTAACTTCTTCTATGTAATCATATACTTTTACACTTTGAGTAACATTTCCATACCAAGCATAAAATCCATCACTTTGTTGAATTATAATAGTATTATTATACCCATCTTTTTCACCTATAAATGTTACTATTCCACTACTTTTACATAATACTTCATAATTTTCTCCTACAAAATATTTAACACCATCTTTATAATTTTCATAATTATCATTTATTATAGAAGTTTTAATAGTGTTTTTACTTTTAAAAACATCTGTAATATTATTAACTAATTTATTAGCAAAACTAAAATCAAATGTTGAATTTAATACTTTATCATTTAAAAATTTTCTAAATTTTGGAGAATAATTACTAATTGAAATAACAATTAATGAAAAAATTATTATAGTAAATAACTTATTTAGTATAATCCTAATTATATTTTTACTTTCTTTTATTTTACCACTTTTATTATTTTTATAATCTTCATATGTCATATTAAATAATATGAAGTATGCTATTTTTTATTCATAATTTCATAAAAACTATAATATTCATTATTACCAAATATTATATGGTCAACTACATTTATTGCCATAATCTTACCTATATTAAATAATGAATTTGTAAGTTCAACATCAACATTACTTGGATCAGAGTTTCCACTAGGATGATTATGCATAACAATGATGGAATATGCACTTTCCAAAAAAGCGTATTTAAATACTTCTCTAGGATGTACACAAGAAGTATTTAATGTCCCTTTAAATAGTAATTTGTATGTAATTAATTTTGATTTAGAATCTAAATATATAGCATAAAAATTTTCTTGTAATTCATTATAAAATAAATTTTTAAAATAATCATATACTTTAGTAGAATTATTAAGAATTACACTCTGTCTACTAATATTATAATATACCCTTTTACCCAATTCTAATGAAGCAACTAATTCAATAGCTTTTACTTTACCAATGCCTTTTATTTCTGTTAATGAATTAATAGTAGCACTTCTTAAATTCTCTATACTTTTATATTTATTTAATATTATTTGAGCAAGAGATTTTACTGAATAATTCTTTGTACCAGTTTTTATAATTATTGAAAGTAATTCTTCATTAGAAATATTTTCTTTTCCATACTTAATTAATCTTTCTCTAGGTCTTTCTTCATCTAAAATATCTTTAATCATTAAATAAGTCATATTTCCTCCTTATATATTGTTAGAAAATATGACTTAAAACACTACTTATCTATTCATTAATTTTGTTATTATATCATGAAAATTTATTGCTTCAATTATTTCTATATCATAATTATATTTATTTTTTAAATTAATTGCTTCTTCATAATTATCACTTGGTACGATGAAAACATCTGATTTATTTTTTACAGCACCTTTTAATTTATATTTAACTCCATCAATAGTTCCAATATTACCTTCTTCATCTATTGATCCAGTACCAGAAATAGTACTTCCTTTTGTTAAATCAAAAGAAGTAATTTTATTATAAATATCTATAGCACACATTAATCCTCTTGAAGAACCACTTTCACTATTTTTAAATACAAAACTCACTTCCGGATTAGTTTTAACTGTTTTCATTTCAACAATAGATACTCCAATTAATATATTATCTTCTTCTTTAAATAATTTAGCATAACATATTATTTCTTTTGAATTTCTGAGTACTTTAATATTTAAATTATCATTTTCTTTATATTTTGATATTTCATTTTTAAGACTTTTATAATTTTGAACATTAATATCATTTATACTTAGTATAATGTCATTTACTTTAATATCCGTATTAGCTTGTTTATAAACATGAGTTACAGTTAACTCTTTATTAGTAACTTCATATGGCATATTTGCTTCACTAAATGCCGCTATAATTGCATCATAACTAGTATCTTTTAAATATATTTGATCCCTTAATATTACCTCTTTATCACTTTCATCTTCGATTTTCATATTATCGCTTTTAACTATATCCCAAGAAGGAATAATATATGCTAGTATTAAAGCAGGAAGAGTACCCAATCTCGACGTAACGTACGTCAAATTAAAACTACCTTCAGATTTATATCCATCAGATACAATTATTCTATCTTCTAAATTAATTAGTCCTCCTGGAGAAAAAATTTGATAACCAAAGTTATACAAACTAAAAAATAAACATAAAGATAAAATAATAATACACTTTATTAAATATTTCCAATTATTATTAATATAATTAACTATTTTTTTTAACATAAAACTCTCTTTCTTTTAATATTATATCATATGAAAACATTAAAATACTTAATATTTACTATAATAATTATATTAATGATATTAAATATAAATATAGTATCTTCATCTGTAATGGAAGCATCTATTTTATTCTTTAAAAGTGTTTTTGTATGTATTTTTCCATTTTCTATACTATCTGATGTATTAATATATTATGATTATCATTTATTTTTAAATAAAATATTTTCTAAAACTTTTAAAAAAATATTTAATATAAGTAAAAACTCATCAATTATATTTATACTAAGCGTTTTATCTTCCCTTCCATGTAATTCTATATATATATCAAACATGCTAGAAAATAATAATATAACTAAAGAAGAAGCAAACAAAATACTTATATTTACTTATTTTCCTTCTATTGCATTTGTAATAGGTATTATAGGATATAAATTATATACTGTTAAAATAGGAATTATTTTATTATTAGTAAATTATATATATAATGTTACTATTGGATTATATTTAAGAAAAGAATCTAGTTATGTAATTAAAGATATAAATAATAATATTGAAAAAGATACTTTATTTAATGTTTTAAAAGACTCTATACTTAAAGCTATTAATTCTTCTATTACTATATTAGGTAACATGATAATATTCTTTATCATTATTAATCTATTAAATAAATATTTATTAGCAAATAATATTATTATTGCTGTTTTATCAGGCGTTTTAGAACTGACTACAGGGGTATTTAAAATTAATGAATTATTAATCCCACTCAATTATAAATTAGCTCTTACAAGCTTTATTTTAAACTTTAGTAGTATATCTATTATATTTCAAAGTCTAAGTATTCTATCAAAATATAAATTTAACATAAAAAAAATATTAATAATTAAATTAATATTTAGTATTTTATTTAGTATTTTATTTTTATTCTATCGTATATGAATAAATATATACATCATATTTATTATCAGTCATATTTATAGTTATTTTTCTTATTATATCATTTTTACTTGAGTTTGATTTATTTGTATACATATTAGCACTTGAAGTTATTGATTCAAAGTTATATCCAGTAGTTTCTTGCGAAATAATTCCACTTGTTATTTCTTTTGTTTTAGAAGTTAAACTTTTCATTAACAATAATTTGTTACTTGAATTTGTAGTGTCTATATATTTTAATGTTCTAGTAATAGTTTTATTGCTTCCAACTACCACATTATTATCATTAAGAATGTTATTTACTATATCATTTGGTCCAACAATAGATAGATTTCTTGTTTTACCACTAGTAAAAGTTAAATCACAAGATTTATTTGTAGTACAAGTTATTGAACTAACTCCTCTATTAACTATTACATCATTATTAATAATTCTTGTAATAGATGAATTATATATCATAATATCAGTATCTTCATTTATAACAGAATATACTTCTCTTAATTTTAGTAACGTTCCTGTCATAGATATTAAAATAATAGTTACTAATAATACACTTAATATAACTTCTATTATAGTAAATCCTTTTTTATTCATAAATTACTCCTCATTAGCAGCTAAAGCAGCATAATAATATTTCCCATTTCTTTTAAATGATCCGATATAATACTTTATAGTACTCAAAGAATCACAACTTCCATCACCATTTAAAGTAGTGTTACACGTTTTTAAAGTTTTTAAAAAATCTATCATACCATTATCATATTTGTCTGATGAAGCACCATTATTAAGTTCTGTTGTAATATCAAATATAGTTCCAAATGTTTCCATTTTAAAATTACTCATCATTGTTTGACAATCGCTTAAATAATTATTCATTATACTACTTGTACATAAACTTTTATTAGTATAAAATGCATTTTGACTCATATAATTATTTTCATATGTTGTTCCAATAGTAGAAACTGTATATAGAAAATAGATATCTTTAGGTAAATTATAATAATATTTTTCGGTAGTCTTTCTAGTTAATAAAGAATAACTTGAAAAAATCATTACTATTGCTAAACATACTATAATAAGTACAATAACGGTTTCAATAAAAACATATCCTCTCTTATTCATATGCACTTACCCTTTTTCCTTCACTCGTTTCACTAGATGCATCGCTAATAATTGTATTATAAGTAGTATCATCACTGGATGTTTGTGTAATTAAATCATTAAATGTTCTTCCATCTATCCAATAATTCCAAACAGAAATTTCATCTAAGTTATACGTAGTTCCTAAGTCATAAGTGACACACGTAGAAGCATTACTTACTACAGGAATTGAAATATAAGAGGAAGAAATATCACCATCTGTAGCATAGTTTTGATTAGCAATAGTTGTTGTAGGGGATAAGCCTTTTAATCTGTTATCTCCGTTATATATAGCTTCAATTTCCATTAGTAGATGGTCTTCACTTACACTGCTTCCTGTAGAACAATTTTTAATATATCTAACATTATTTAAATTAGTATTTATTCTTTCTGGTTTAGAAGTACTTACATAAGTAATTATAGCATGCCCATTATAATCTGTTATATAATTTGAATAATATGAATCAGCAGAGTTTATTGTATGCATTTTACCATTTATAAAGTAAAGCCCACTATAATGTTTAGTTTTTTTATTATGTGTGATAGTAGCATTATCATTAATTGAATTAACACCTGCATAACCACTAATGTATGAAGAACCTCCTCCAGTACCAGAAGTACAAGCAGCACCTACCGAACTATAATATCCATTTCCACCAGCGCAAACAGTTCCATTAGCATATCCAAACAAACCAGTTGTTCCATTAGATGAATATGGCATAGCCCCTACACTTCCAGTAGCACTCCCTCCATACAATCCAAATCCATTTCCGGCAATACCTGTGGTAGTACTTCCTCCTCCAGAAGCAACCATAATTCTTGATCTTAATGATTCAGCATCATTCCAAGAAGCATTACTTACTAGCCTTATATCTGTTGAACCTCCAGCTGGAAACCCAGTAGTAGTTAATGTTCCATTAAATGTAGAAGTATTAGTTAAACTTGAATATGCACTTTGTCCAATATAAATATATATTAAATCATCTTTTTCAAGCTTTATAATTCCACTAGTATATCCACCCAACCCTCTAGTACCAGTAGTAACATATCCAGCAGCACCGTATAATTCTATTTTATAATATCCCGTTTCAATTGCCCTAAAAGATTGAACATCATTATTATAAGAAAATGTCCAATAAGTATTTGAATAATCAATAACATAATTTTTAATATCTTTATTTAATTTTTTATATACAGCTTCAATATATTTGTTTTTTTGAGTATATGCATTTAATATTGCTAGCATTAAAAAAAGAAATATAATTAAGAATGAATAAACAAGTGTCATAGAAATAAATCCATTTTTCTTTTTCATATACTCTCCTATTCTTAAGTTAATTATATAATAAAATAAATAAAAAATCTATATTACTAGATTATTTATTTTCATTTACAACACTCATACTAGAATATATGTATATAAATGCTTTTCTAACTATTTCAGTTTTTTCTAATTCATTACCTAAAAACTCAATTTTAGGAGGAATAGATATAAGAATATTTAACATCATTTTTTCATTATCTTGTAATTCAAATATATTATAATATTTCTTAAGTAAATAATTAAAATCTAATTTATATCCATCATTTTTATAGAATTTATATATATCAAGTATAGGAGTATCAACCAAAGCTTTATCCCAACTAACAAAATAATTTTTATCTGAACTAATAAAATGATTTAGTGACATATTATTATGTATTGTACAAACTCTCTCTTTTGAATTATTACTAACTATTTTAAACCATTTTTTAAGTTCACTCTTACAATATTTTAAACTACTATCTAAAGCACTATAATTCCTAGCAAATAAATACTGTGATGGACTCATATATTCATGATTTTCAATTTCATCAATAATCTTATCATAGTAATCTGTTAGATATTCTATATTACCTAGAATATTTTTATAAATATTCTTATATTTATTTTTACTAACAGAAGAAAAAACAACTGTCTTACTATGTAATTTAGCCATCGTTTCAATCAATTCCACACCCTGTGTTATTTCATAATTATTTATGCTCTTAATATATTCTGTTTTAATATTATTTTCGTCATAAGATATTATTTTAGGAAAATTATCTATTCCTCTTGAATCTAAGTAATCAAATAATTCAACAATATTTTCTTGTCTTTTTTTAGTAACAACATCATTTTCTATTATAATATTATTTTTGTAGATTCTATTCATCTTGATTTTGGAATATTATTATTTTATCTCCCTCTTGTATATTACTTATATCATTATATTGCTTTAAAGATTCTATAGTTGTACTATACTTATTACAAATAGATTCAACAGTATCATCTTTTCTAACTATATATACTTTATAAGTATAATATTTTTCATTAACATTAATAATATTATTTATTAATTCTGCGCTATTGTTTATTAGTTCAGTATTATTTTTTTCTTCTTTAGATTTCTTTTCTTCTTTTTCCTCGTATTCTTTATTATCATTATCAAAATAATTATTTAAATACTCATCCAATGGTTCATTATTCAAAATATCATTTTCCTCCGATTCATATTTTTCACACATAAAATTTAATAATACATTTATACTCATAACATAATCTTTAAACTCATATTTAAAATCACTAATTTCTATATTAATAGTATCTTTATTAACTTTATTTGATAATGCTATGGAAAATGGTATTTCATGCATGAACTCTTCTTCTATTAAACTAGCCTCTGTCATTTTGTATGTTCCATTTATGAATATACTTCCTTCAACTAAATCATCATTAATTTTATAATCATGTTCTACACTAATATTAGTAATTTTACTAATCTTCGTTTTAAATATTATATCTTTTTTAATAGGTATAATTTCATTCATATAATTCTCCTTTCATTAAAACTTATGCAAAAAAAATATTCTTATGAGAATATTTTTTCATATAATTCCATATAATCATCTACATAAATATAATTAATGTTCTTCTTTATATTTTCATCAATCCATTTAATATCATTTATGTTACTAGAAGGTATATAGAAGTGTTCTATATTATTTTCAATACAAGCAATTGATTTTTCTTTTAATCCACCTACTTTTAATATACTTCCTTTTAAAGTTACTTCTCCACTCATAGTAATATTATTACTTATAACTTTATTTTTAATATTAGATAAAATAGATGTTATTATAGCTAATCCTGCTGATGGTCCATCTTTTTGCAATGAAGAAGATGTAAAATTAATATGTATATCATGAGTTTCAAAATAATGTTCATCAATTTTAAATTCTTTCAAATGACTTTTAATATAACTTATAGATACTAGAATACTTTCTTTTGTAATATTTCCTATACTACCAGTATAAGAAACTTTACCACTACCAGTATATGAACTGCATTCAATATTTATACACATTCCTCCATTAGAACTCTTAGAAACAGCTTTAACTACCCCTTTACTATCAATCTTATTATGATTAATTTCACTATTCAATTCTTGACCTAAAAAGCTTTCTAAATCACTTGGTTTAATTTTAATATTATTGATTTTCTTCTTTTCTTTAGAATACTTAGTTATTACTTTTCTAATTATTTTATTAATGCATCTTTCTAATGATCTTACTCCTACTTCACTTGTATATTTATCTATTATATTAGATATGGTATCACTTTCAAATTTAATAGAATTATTCTTAATTAAAAAGCTTTTTAATATATTTGGAATAACATAATTTTGAGCTATCAATTCTTTTTCCTCTTTAATATATCCTTCAATATTAATTATTTCTAATCTATCAAGTAAGGCATTTGGTATATCTTCTACACTATTAGCAGTAAGAATAAATAATACTTTACTTAAATCGACTTCCTCGTCTAAATAGTTATCAGTAAATTTATTATTTTGACTAGCATCCAATATATCAAGTAATGTTGAAGCAGGGTCTCCTTTATAATCTTTTTTTAATTTATCTACTTCATCAAGCAAGAAAACAGGATTCTTACTTCCACATTTAATTAAGGATGACACTATTTTACCTGGAGTAGATCCAATATAAGCTCTTCTATGTCCAACAAGTTCAGCAGAATCACTCATACCACCTAAAGATATTTTAACGAACTTTCTATTAAGACACTGTGCTATAGATATAGCGAAAGTCGTTTTTCCAACTCCAGGAGGACCTACTAAACATATAATTGGACTATTAATGTCAGGTGATATATTTTTAACAGCTACATATTCAACTATTCTATTCTTAGCTTCTATTAGACCATAATGGTTAGTATTAAGCTTATGTTCTATTTTGGTTAAATCACTAATATCCTTAGTTTCTTTATACCATGGTACTGAAAATAAATATTCAATATAATTTCTTATAATTCCAGTATCTGGTGACATATCACTAGACATACTATATCTTTCAATTTCTATAGTTAATTTATTAATAATATTTAATGGTAATTTTTCACTTCTGAGTCTCTCTTTATATATCTTTATGTCCTCATCTTTTGAAGATGTTTCTCCTAACTCACTTTTAATTACCTTAAGTTTTTCTTTTAAAATAAATTCCTTTTGTTCCTCATCTAATCCTTTTTTAATTTCATCATCAATATGACCCTCTAAGTCCATTACAGCACTTTCTACAGCAAGTTGTTTAATTAAAAACTTACTTCTACTTATTGATGAAATATCAAGAGACAAAGATAATTTCTTTTCAAAAGATAATGGCAAGAATCCACCTATAATATCACTTACTTTATCTAAATTATTGCAGTCTTTTATTTGAGATAAAACAGCATTAGACATAAAAGGATTCTTTTCCACATAAACGTTTAAACTATCTAATAGTTTTCTTAAGTAAGCTGTTGATTCAAGTTCACTATCAATATTATCAATATTAGTAATAATGCTATCTAATACTTCACTTTCATTAGAATAATTAACATAACTTATTACTCTAACACGTTTAATACCGTTAATAATTACTCTTTTATTTCCATTAGGTAAATCAATTACACTTCTTATTTTACCAACAACACCTATTTTAGGTAAATCTGAAACATCAGGGTTTTCTTCCAAAGAATTTAAAGGACAAACAATCAATACTTCACTATCATGATATAGTTTAGAAATATCTGTAACTTTTTTACTTATTTCACTTTTTATTTCTACTCTAACCTCTTGATAAGGAAGTAATACAAGATTTTTTAATAAAATTACGGGTAAGTTACTCTTGATCATGTGTCCTCCTCGTATGAGTTATTATTATAAGATTTATTTAATAAAATGTAAACATTAAAATAAAAAAAGTTACAATGTTTTGCAACTTTCTTTATTATTATTCTTTTCGTTTATGATATCTTTCACATATGATCTTTTTAATGATTCTTTTCTTGAATTAGAAAGTGGTTTATCTGTTTCGTAACTTTCATTATTTTTTAAATATAACATAATTTTAACATCTTCCATTGTACATTTGTATGGTTTAACTTTTAGTATACTTACTACAGCATATACATGTTCTAAAGAATAATGAGCTGCTATAAAATCAGAATGTTCAAAGAAAGCTTCATTATCTAAATTAATAATACTTAAAATAGATAAAAGACCCGTAATATATTCAATTCCTAATCTAAAAAATTCTTTATTTTTAATCATATATTCACATGCTTCTTCTT
This sequence comes from uncultured Clostridium sp., assembly GCA_964507635.1. GTDB lineage: Bacteria > Bacillota_I > Bacilli_A > RF39 > UBA660 > CAG-1000. The sequence goes on along the minus strand of CAZDPZ010000001.1, from coordinate 1,185 downwards.
TCGAAAATCCTTTTGAATTAAATTTAGCCGTAATCAAAGAATATAATCTATTAGCTCCAGCATATGAACTAACATCCATAGTATTTGTTTCAGGATCCCTTCCATATGATATAACAAATTTGGCCATTAAACCATTACCAAATTTATTTGAAAAATCATCACAAAGACTTTGATACATATGTCTATTATAACTATTTTCTATAACACATTTTTCTTGAGTTGTTCTACATCTTAAAGACATAATATTTTCCCCCTCTTCTTCCACTTTTTAAAGTAGGTATATTATATCACATATTAACAAAAAACACAATAATATTTTTTTTGGATAGAAAAATCTAATTAAGATTAAATAAAAAAGTTACATTGTTTTGCAACTTTCCTTACTTTTATTAATAACATTAGTCATATAATTTCTTTGTAATAATTGTTTTCTTGTTTCGGTAAGTGGTTTCTTCACATTACCTGAATCTTTTGAATTGATATTGATAATAATTTTATCCATACTCGGATTAGTATCGGATTTTAAGTTGTTTACAACAGAATAAACACTTTGTAATGAATGTAGTTCCAAAATAAATTTAGAATGCTCAAATAATGCTTCTTTTCCTAACTTAATAATATCCAATATTGATAATATTCCAACAAGGTAATCAAAATCTAATCTAAATAACAATTTATTATTCATCATATATTCAGTTGCTTCCAAAGTACTAAAACCATTATTATTAAAAAATGTAGTAATAAATGAAAAAATATTCTCTGCATTGTTATATTCACCATTTAAATCTCTTCCGTATGATAAGACATATTTTGCCATATCATAATTATTAAATCTTTCTGTCCATTTTTTCTTTTGTGCGTCTTTCAATCCTTCCGTACAATATCTACTGCTCATATATCTTTGTGTTTCTATTCTAGGTGATATAGCCATACTTACTCTCCTTTATAATAAATGATTATTTATTCTTTAAAAAGATAATGCTTTTTTAATTTGATAGATGTTATTTCTTTCAAAGTAGAAATATCATACTATAAAATTTCAAATAAATCAAATATTTTATTTTCTATCAAATGTTATGCCTACTATTTTTTCTTGTTTTATATCATTAATAATGCTCACACTTACCCTGTCATAATCAACTTCATCTTTGACAGGTATGTTTTTAAATTTAGATATTTTAATAA